>NZ_CABSJB010000019.1:0-53120 GCF_902477955.1 uncultured Turicimonas sp.
ATTCCAGTCATAGTATTGGTCCATAACACCACTTCAACCAAGTCTCCTGGTTTAACTTCCGGCTTTCCTTCAATGTAAGTAACACCGTCAATTTCCGGAGCCTGGAATTCAGAACGAGCGACAGCCACATCATTTTCCTCATCGTATTCATCTACGAGGACCTTAAGTGTCTTTCCGACGTGCTTCTTCTGAACTTCTCTGGAAATATCCGCCTGAAGCGCCATCAATCTTTCGCGTCTCTCTTCTCTAACTTCTTGCGGCAAAGCACCGGGCAGTTCATTCGCGGCAGCCCCTTCAATCGGTGAATAGGCAAAAGCGCCGACACAATCCAATTTGGCTTCTTTTAAGAAATCGAGGAGATACTCGAACTCTTCTTCCGTTTCACCCGGGAAACCGGTAATGAAGGTGGAACGAATGGCTATTTCAGGACAAATCTTTCTCCATGCTTCAATTCTTTCCAAATTCTTTTCGCTGCCCGGTCTCTTCATCGCTTTTAGTACGCGAGGATGAGCATGCTGGAAAGGAACGTCTAGATAAGGAAGAATTTTCTTTTCCGACATCAAGCCAACCCACTCGTCTACGGAAGGATACGGATAAACATAATGCGGCCTTACCCACACCCCAAGCTTGGCAAGCTCTTCGAAAAGTACATTAATTTTGGTTTTAACGGCTCTACCGCCGATAAAGTCCAATTTATATTTGACATCAACCCCGTAGGCGGCCGTATCCTGAGCAATCACGATTAACTCTTTAACACCGTCTTTAACCAAATTCTCAGCCTCACGAAGAATAGAGCCGATTGGTCTGGAGACTAATTTTCCGCGAAGAGACGGGATGATGCAGAAAGAGCAATGGTGATTGCATCCTTCCGATATTTTCAAATACGCGTAATGCTTCGGGGTTAAAAGAATTCCGCCGCCGGGAACTAAACTGTCAAACGCTTCATGCGGGGGAGGAAGATTTTCATGAACCATAGCCAACACTTTGTCGGTTTCTTCCGGGCCCGTTACTCCCAACAATTTAGGGAACCTGAGCGCAACAAAGTTGCCTTCTTCGGTTTTCTTGCTGCCTAAGCAGCCCGTGACAATAACTTTACCGTTTTCCGCCAAGGCCTCTTGAATAGCTTCAAGAGACTCTTGAACCGCTGAATCAATGAAGCCGCAAGTATTGACGATTACCAAATCAGAATCTTGGTAAGTAGAACCGATAGCGTAGCCTTCAGCGCGGAGAACCGTGACAATTCTTTGACTGTCTACTAAGTTTTTAGGGCAGCCTAAAGAGACAAAACCGATGCGGGGGATTCTTTTTCTTGTCATTTATAAGTTACTTTACTAATGGTTTATTAAGGGTCTTAGCGGCGTCTTCATAACCTCCTAAGTTCTTAACATTTTTGTATCCGTTCTTCTCTAGGATGTCCTTAACGGCATCGGCACGTCTGCCCGAGCGGCAGTAAACCAAGACGGTGTCGTCCGGCTTGATATTGAAACTCTTAAACTTCTGCAAAAAATCAGGAGAATAGTAGTCATCGACGAGAGCACCCTCAATCTTCCCTGTCTGATTAACTTCAGGCAAAGATCTGACATCCAAAATACATTCTCCGGCCTGTGCGCTCATACAAATTCCAAGTGTAAATAAGACAATTGATAATTTCTTAATCATAGTTAGTCCTGCTTTGTGCAACGTATTGCTCAACTAACGTGAGCACTTGTTTAAATTCATTCTGGGTCGTGAACAGATAGAGCTTTCCCTTCAGACCGGCCTGTACGACAATCTTGTTGAGATTAGGATTTGCTCGGACGGAAACAATATCTTTCCATTCGAATTCTCTACTACGAGAAGAGTGTTTGTTCATATAAAAGTTATGACGAACTCCGAACAAAGATAAAAAAAGACTGATTACCAGATCTGCCTCAGTATAGAGCGGGCAAGCCGATTGTCTGAATTCGGAATAAACGCCGAATTTGTCAATTCGATAAAAGATTTGACGGTGCGGCTTAAGGATCAAAATAATCGCGCAGATAAGAAATGCCAAAAAAGGCAAAATCACGAGAACCCAAGGGCTATCTAACATCAGGTCAGGATCGACTGCATATAAAAAGGCCACAGCGCCGACAAACGCTGCAGTTCCCAAAGCCCAGTCAACAAATTTCAGCTGCTTAAAGGCTGGCTGAACGTAATACCATTGGAATTCTTGAAAATCTTCCTGGTTTGCGGTCTTATTGTTTGTAGATGACTGCGCCATGTCTTCCCGTTACTTTATCTCGCCTATAACTATAAAATCTATCGGGATCACCGTATGTACTTAATCCCGAATCATAGACTTCGTTTACGCCTGCAAGTTTAAGGGTTTCGGAGGCTAAACCCGAGAAATTCAAAAGAAAACCTTTCTGATCCGGAATAAAGTATTTATCGGCAAAGGGAGCCAATTCGCTCTTCAAAAAGATGTCTTTAACATCCTGCTGGACCACAAAATTCTCGGCATCGAGGCACGGACCAATCCAAGCCATGATTTCGATCGAGGGAGAACTTAACTTTTCCTTCATTTTCTTGACGGATTCTTGAATCACGCCTGCGGCCAAGCCTTTCCAACCGGCGTGGCAGGCACAAACGATTTCTCCGTCTTTTGAACACAAAAGAATCGGCAGGCAATCGGCGGTCATTACAACACATCCGATATTGGGTTTAGTTGTGAAGCTTGCATCTGCGTCTTCGGCATCAGAGACGATTTCATCGGCTTCCAACACTCTTGAGGAGTGAACTTGATTAAGGAACCGCAGATCTTTGCATCCGAGACTTTCTACGATTTCACGATTTTTTCTGACACAGTAAGGGCTGTCGCCGACATGTTTCCCTAAATTCAAACCGTTAAATCCGTCAGCACCGCCGTAAGCACCGGCAGAAACTCCTCCGTTTCTGGAGGTGAAAAAAGCTTTAACGTTGTCCGGAGCAGGCCAATTCGGCTCGATCAGTTCAATCGAAGGTTTTTGAAAATTACTCATACGGCGTTAGTCCTTTCTCTTCTCTATTTTCCAGACGGAATAATCAGTTGTATCTTCTTCGTCTCCGAAATCAAAATCATCCCAGGAGGAAATGCGTCCCACGGCTTCTTCGTTCGGTGCGAATTCATCGGCTTCGGGATCCAAAACAACAACCGGATCTCCGAAAACTTCCGTCGGTCTATCCCAAGGGCCAAATCCTAATTCATCCATAACATCGGTAAAGTCCTGCGGCGGCTCGGCAAACCATTCCATCACCTCTCCCGTGACCGGATGAACAAGCCCTAGCCTGCTGGCGTGCAATGCTTGGCGGTTAAACTGCGAAACCTTAGTTCCGTCATCTTTCGGAACCGGGAGTCTATTGCGATACAAAGGATCTCCGATCAACGGGAACCCGATGGATTCCATATGAACTCTGATTTGGTGCGTTCTGCCGGTCTGCAGGCGGCAGGCAACCCAAGAGTAAGGCTTACCGTTGACTTCAGTGAACTGAACGAGTTTTTCACGGGTAAGAGCATGCTTGGCCCGTGCAGACTTACCGACAACAAACTTAATCGGGTTTCGCGGGTCTCGTTCGATTGAAGCATCAATAATTTTATCGACAGGAGCGCGTCCTCGTGTCAAAGCCCAATACTCTCTTTTTACGGTTCTTTCTTGGAGCTGTTTAACTAAGCTCAGTTGGGCTTGTTCAGTTTTAGCAACCACCATTAAACCGGAAGTTTCTCTGTCCAAACGATGGACTACACCGGCTCTCGGTAGTTTAGAGAAAGATTCGTTATAGGCAAGCAGGCCGTTAACCAACGTATCATTCCAGTGGCCCGTTGCCGGGTGAACAACTAAACCTGCCGGCTTATTGATGACGAGGATTGAATCGTCCTCGTAGACAATGTCTAAATCCATCGGATTCGGTGTAAACGGACAGTCCTCCGGACGGCTTTTAACCGTAACGTCAACCTGCTGGCCTAAAAGCAGCTTTTGTTTGGGCTTGGAAACACTTTCACCGTCAACTAAAACGTCCCCTTCTTCGATGACGGTTTTAAGCCGTGAGCGGGAAAAATCCGGATAGCGGGAACTCAAAACCTTATCAATACGTTCTCCGTCTTCTTCTATAGAGACGACAAAAGAGAATTTTTTGTCGGTTTCTTGTTCGAGCTCCTCGACATCCTCCTCGTACTGGCTATAATCCAAGGAACTAAAATTATTATGTGGTTCTGACATATGTCATCCTTAAAATCAACTTTTAAGCGCACTCTCTTAGCGATTGCGATGGGTTCCGTTATTCTAACCACTGCTTCATGCAGTTGGCTTAATTCCATTGAGGATCCGACTGAAGGCTGGTCTGCGGACAAGTTATATGTTGAGGGCAGAGACAATCTGAATGAAGGCAACTGGGAAACGGCCCGCGACTACTACCAAAAATTGGAAGCCCGCTACCCGTTCGGCAAGTATGCCCAGCAAGCTCAGATTGAGACTGCTTACTCTTATTTCCGTGAAAGAGAAATGTCACAGGCCATTATTGCCTGCGATCGTTTCCTCAGACAGTATCCTGATCATCCTCTCTCCCCTTACGCAATGTACATCAAAGGCGTTGCCACATTGGACGAAGATGACGGATGGATGAATTGGCTGACAAAACAAGACCTCTCTAAACGAGATGCTCAAGCTGCCAGAGATGCGTTCGATATTTTCAAAGAATTGGTTGAACGTTTCCCGCACAGCCGTTATGCCAATGATGCAAGAGAACGCATGTATGAATTGATTCATGCGCAGGCACAGTATGAAATTAATACTGCTATGTATTACTACAAGCGGCATGCCTATATTGCGGCCATCAACCGTTGCCAAACCGTGCTAAACGACTTCCAAAGCACCGACCAAGCTGAAGAAGCATTACAAATTATGAAAGACAGTTACAAAGCACTCGGAATGAAAGGTAAAGTCAAAGACATTGAGCGTATTATTGAGGCCAATAAAAATCGTCCCTCCAAGAAGACCGTGCAGCACGTAATTCAGGCACCGCAAGTGGAGGCCCCGCAGTAATTTCTCTTAGGATTGTTGATGAAGGTTAACGTCAAGGCCCTTATTTCTATTCCCTTTATCATTTCGGCGGCTGTCGCCATGACCGGCTGCCGAACAGTCCCGCAGAATCCTCAGGAAATGACGTGCGAGGATCTCAATTATCTTGCCGATGAAGCCGTTGAAGCCAAAGGCGTTCCGTTCTTTCTTTCTCAGCTCCAATATCCCGGCGACTGGCGTACTTGTTCCGAAACGCCTGAGTACATCGATTGGATTAAAAACGAGAGCCGCAGACGCATTCATCATGCCGGCAAAGACTGGGGTGAATTAGTCATGCTCCGCTATTTTGCAAAAGACACTCATCAGGAAGAATACAAAGTGCGAGCCGTCCTGGAAGAATGTCTGAAGCCAAAACCGAGCAAAGAAATCACTCTGCACTTTAGCGAACTGCATCCTGACGCCAACGACAAACCTTTTACGGTTGAAGCCAATTTAACAGGCCAAAGACCTCAGGATAAAGCCGCCCGTATTCTTTGCGGCTACGAAACTTATCCGGCCAAATCAAAGACAGACGACATGGCTGCACGTTGGAAAAGCTGTCAAATCAAAGGAAAACCTGAGTAAAGCTTAAAGCTTAACTTCACCGATTTTGTCCTGTTTCTCGAGATTCATTTCTTCGAGAAATGCAAGTGCATTCTCTAGTCTTGCAGTACGGGCAAAGTCAGGAAGGCTGTTCCAAATCATTGAGCCATAGCTCTTAGTCAGAAGACGCTTATCGCAAATAATAAGCATGCCTCGGTCGTTCCGATCTCGAATAAGACGCCCGGCTCCCTGTTTTAACAGAGTAATCGCTTCGGGAAGGAAAAGTTCCCGGAAGTGATTTCTATTCTGACTCTTAAGCCAATTAGTCTTGCCTTTAATAACCGGGTCATCCGGCGGCGGGAACGGAATCTTATCAATGATGACCATGGAAAGTGCTTCTCCTTTAATGTCTACGCCTTCCCAAAAACTCATAGAGCCAACCAAAATGGCATTGCCATGCTCTTTGAACTGACGAATCAATTCGTTCTTCGGAGCGTCGTTTTGCACCAGAATCGGGATGATTTCATTGGCTCTTTCCACCTGAACCTTTAAAGCATCAGAAATCTTCTGCACGGCCCGAAGCGTTGTACAAAGAACAAAAGCTCGGCCTCGGTTTTTCTGAAGCAGAGGCCAAATCTTTTCTGCAACCTCATCGGAAAAATATGGAGCATTCGGCTCCGGAATTTCCGTGGGGACGTAAAGCATGCCTTGAGAAGCGTAGTGAAAAGGACTTTCCCAGCTGTGAGTTTCCGCATCTTCCAAGCCCATATCATCCGTGAAGTGGTGAAAATCATTTTCAACGGACAATGTGGCAGAAGTCAAAATCCATGGCTTGTTCATCTCCTGCCGGTATTGCCTGAACTTATCGGCATAGGAAAGTTTGGTATCCGAGAATGTCACATTCTTGGGCGTCAGATTGAACCATTTTATAGAGAACTCATCGGGCTTTCTATCTTTCTTAACCGTCTCTTTAAGAGCTTTTTCCCAGTAATTAAGCTTATCGAGAATCTCCTCTCCGGTTTTTACGGCTAAGGTAATTTCTTCGTTGTCCTGAGCGAATTTTTTCAGCGCCTCAATAAACCCTTGAACCCCTAAAGCTAGTTTTTGGATAGGCTCGGCCATTAAAAAAGCATCGGTAAACTCATCCAAAGACTTCTTTGATTCTTCTTCCGCTCCAAGTATGGTTGCTTTTAAGCGTACATCGTTGCAGCGGTTAAAGATTTTTGTCTGATAGTCTTTCCACTCATCTCCCTTCGGCACCAAACGAGCTGCGGTAACATAAGCATCTTGGGCGAAGTTTTTTACTTCAGACATTGAGATACTTTCTGAGAAGAAACTTGTTGCGATGCCCGGTAATTGGTGAGCCTCGTCAAAAATAACCATATCAAAATCAGGAAGAAAATCCACGAAGTCCTGGTCATTGAGCTCCATGTCAGCCAAGAACAAATGATGGTTGATGATGAGGACGTCTGCTTCGCGGGCTTTTTCTCTGGCCTTCATCACGAAGCAGTTTTCGTAGTCCGGACAGTTTTTGCCGATACAGTTTTCAGAGGTACTAGTAACAGCGCGCCAAATGCCCGAGGTTTCCGGGACCGTTGTGATGTCGCTTCTTTCTCCGGTTTTCGTGATTTGCACGAATTTTTTTATTTCGAGCAAATGCGCCAGTTCTTCTCTTGTCGTGCTGGCGTTTTCAACCATCGCATGTTCGAAACGAGAGAGACAGATGTAGTTGGCACGACCCTTTAAAACGGCAATTTTTGCCCCGACGCCAAGGGCCGTCAGCACGGCGGGGACGTCTTTCTCAAAAAGCTGGTCCTGAAGCGTTTTTCCGGCCGTCGAAATCAAAACTTTTCCCCCATGGATAATGCAGGGAACAAGGTATGCAAAAGTCTTCCCGGTTCCCGTGCCGGCTTCCACAACTAAGCTTTGCTTTTTTTCCAACGAATCCGCAACGGCTTTAGAGAATTCAATCTGCGATTGTCTGGGGGTATATCCTTCAGTTACATGAGCAAGACAACCGTCCGGAGCAAAGACCTTTTCAACTTCTGCTTTTAATGTTTTATCCATGGACGTCTCCTAGGAGAGGAATTTTACCATTGAGGATTTTCTGAAGTTGTCACGGTTTTTGACAGCAAAAAAGCCATGCCGGCATTTGGATTTCGTTCTGTCAGCATGGCTCTTAATCGTTTGAATTTTAAGGCTTAAGGCTGTTCATGAGGCTCTTTTGATTTTGCTCTTCTCTAAGCTTTAACTGGCGCTCGTATTCTTTAGCCCTTTCGGCTCTCTTCTTCGCGTTTTCAAGTTTGCGCTGTTCGATGGCCTTTCGGCGTTCTTCGCGCGCCGCTTCTCTTTCCTGCGCATCCATAGACGGAGGCGACGGTTGATTGGCTTCACGCTCTTCTATACGCTCCTGACGCTTTTGTTCTCTTTCAGCAAAAGCCTGCTCATTAGCCTGCTGCTCTTCCGGTGTAATTACCCTCGGCTTAGCCGTGGGAGCGTGACCGGAAGACTTTCTGTCGGGCAAAGGACGCTCAACCTTCGAATCAACGGTCTGGACGCCGGACAAATCGATATCACTATCAGGCTCTTCGGAAACCGGCTTAGCGGCCCGAGGATTCTTGATGATAGCCTCCTGTCGAGCGACCCACTCTTTGCGCTGCTCTTCTTTAGCGAGACGAGCAGTTCTGGCTTCGTTGGATTTTTTTACTCGAACGAAATCACGAGCAGTTAACCAAACGGATTTGGCTTCGGCCTTCTTTTCTCTGACGAGACGACTGTTGTCAATGAGACAGGAATTAACAAAAAATTTACGGTAGCAAAGCTTATCTTCCTGTTCTTTCCATGCATCCAGCTCTTTGATTTCCTTTTTGTAGGCCTCAATCACCTCGTCAGCGACAGCTTCAGAAGTAATCGATTGGGGCGGGAAACGTTCCGAGAACGGGATAGGATTCAGCTCAACCGCCAAGGAGGCCGAGGATAAACCCGCCAGTAAAGTCAAAATAATTAATTTCTGTCTCATGTTGTTTAAATGTTAATCGCACCTTTGTTTACAGCAAGGGCCGCTTCTTTGACTGTCTCACTGAAAGAAGGATGTGCCTGACAGATAAGGGCCAAATCTTCGGCAGCAGCACGGAAGGCCATAGCTTGAGCAGCTTGAGCGATTAATTCGCCGGCACAGACGCCGACAATATGAACTCCCAACAGCTCATCCGTTTTTGCATCAGCCAAGATCTTAACAAAACCTTCGGTCTCGTCGGATGCTCGGGCTCTTCCATTTGCCGCAAACGGCACTTGACCGGTTTTATATTCCTTTCCTTCAGCCTTGAGCTGCTGCTCTGTCTTACCGATCCAAGCGATTTCCGGTTCAGTGTAAATCACTGACGGAATCAGCCCTAAATCGACGTGGGCCTTTCGGCCGATAATGCGTTCAGCTACTGCCACACCCTCTTCTTCTGCCTTATGAGCAAGCATCGGACCTCTTACGACGTCACCGATTGCCCAGACACCAGGCAGATTAGTCCTGCATTCATCATCTACCTCGATAAAGCCGCGGTCATCCAACTTCAAACCGACTGCCGGTCCGTCAAGAGTTGCGGTATTCGGAACACGTCCGATAGAAACGATAAGTTTTTCAACCCACATTTCCTGAAGCTTGCCTTCGGAATCTTTGTAAGTGACGCTGACTCGGTTATCTTCAGTTTCAACTTTTTCAATGCGGACACCGAACTGCATCTTGAGACCTTCCTTGGTGAAGATCTTCAGGGTTTCCTTAGAGACGGCAGAATCAGCCATAGAAAGCAGTGAAGGCACCGCTTCCAATATACGCACTTCAGAACCTAAGCGGTTCCAGACGCTTCCCATTTCCAAACCTATGACGCCGGCGCCGATAATACCTAAGTTCTTCGGAACTTCCGTCAAAGACAAAGCTCCTTCATTAGAAAGAATAAGTTTTTCGTCGAACGGGACACCCGGAAGCCTGCGCGGAGCGCTGCCCGTTGCAATGATGACATTGCGGGCAACTATGCGTTCATTCACCGGCTCGCCTACGGTAAGAACATAACCGTCATCGCATTGGCTGACGAAAGATCCTCTGGCGTTGAAAAACTCGATTTTGTTCTTCTTAAAAAGATAAAGAATGCCGTCATTGGTCTGACGAATCACTTTGTTTTTTCTTGCCATCATCTTGGCTACGTCGATTACCGGTTCACTGACCGTAATACCGTGGACTGCGGCTTCCTCTTTAATTTTTTCAAACAAGCCGCTGCTTGCCAGCAAAGCTTTGGACGGAATACATCCGACGTTAGTGCAAGTACCGCCGGGAGCAGCTTTTCCATCTTTTTTCCACTCGTCAATGACACAGACCTTCAATCCGAGCTGAGCAGCCCGGATGGCTGCTACGTATCCGCCGGGACCTGCGCCAATAACGGCAACATCAAAAACTTTCATTTCAGACATCTCAACTCCTTAGATATCAAGCAGCAAGCGAGCCGGATCTTCCAAAGCATCCTTCATGGCAACCAAAGCCAAAACCGCTTCCCTGCCGTCGATGATTCTATGGTCATAAGACAGAGCAAAATAGTTCATCGGACGAATCACAATCTCACCGTTTTCAACGACCGGGCGCTGTTTAGTGGCGTGAATGCCGAGAATAGCTGACTGCGGAGGATTGATAATCGGAGTTGAGAAAAGAGAACCGAATACGCCGCCGTTAGAAATGGTAAATGTTCCTCCGGTCAGTTCACTTAACTCGAGTTTACCGCTGGCTGCACGCTTAGCGAAATCAGCGATTTGACGTTCAATCTGTGCAAAGCTCAATTGGTCTGCGTCTCTGAGAACAGGAACAACCAAACCGCGCGGAGAACCGACGGCTACACCGATGTCGATGTAGTTATGGTAAATGATGTCGCTGCCTTCAACGGAAGCATTAATAATCGGATACTGCTGAAGGGCGTAAACGGCAGCCTTCACGAAGAAACTCATGAAGCCTAGTTTGATGCCGTATTTTTTCTCAAAGCTTTCTTTGTATTTTGCTCTGAGAGCCATTACCGGTCCGAGATTAACTTCATTGAATGTCGTCAAAATAGCAGCGTCGGACTGAGATTTAACCAAACGCTCGGCAACTCTGGCACGAAGTCGGGACATCGGAACTCGCTTTTCCTCACGCAGAGAAGAAGGCTGAGCAGAGACGATGCTTTGCGGTGCGGGAGACTGCACTTGTACCGGTTTAGCGGCAGGCTGCGGATGCGTGTTTCGAACGTCTTCTTTCGTAATTCTTCCGCCTTTGCCTGAACCCACAACGTCAGCCGGATTCAAGCCTAAATTTGCCATCATCTTGGCTGCGGAAGGCATAACTTTAACGGACGGCGCGGTAGTTTCGGCTGCAGCGGCAACTGCAGCTGCGGCGGGTGCTTTTGGCTGAGGAGCCGGTGACTGTTGGATCGGTGCCGGCTGCTGAGGAGCAGCTTGTTTCGGAGCAGAATCTTCTGCGGAAGCAACTGCAGAAGTATCAATAGTTGCCAGCAGCTGACCGCCTGTTACGGAAGCACCATTGCCCTGCTGAATGGAAACGAGCACGCCGGATTCCGGTGCGGGAACTTCCATCACAATTTTGTCGGTTTCGATTTCAATCAGCACTTCATCTGCGCTGACACGGTCCCCTATTTTCTTTTTCCATTCAATCAAACTTGCTTCGGAAACGGACTCTGAAAGTTCAGGAACGACTACTTCAATAATGGCCATAAATATTTCTCCACTAACTGGAATTTTTAAACTGTTCGCTATTTGATTTGAATAAGACCTTTCAGAGGTCCGAAAGCATCCGACAGCAATGTCTTGAGCTGCTCAATATGCTTGCTGGCATATCCGACGGCAGGCGACGAAGAAGAAGGACGTCCTGCATAGCCCAAACGGCAGCCGACATTCATCGCAGCCAATATTCTCTGCTGAATATAGGACCAAGCGCCCTGATTCTGCGGTTCATCCTGAACCCAAACAACTTCGCTCACATTCGGATATTTCTCGAATTGACTGTTGAGTTCCAGCTGATTAAACGGATAAAGCTGCTCGATTCTGATAATTGCTACGTTATAAGCAGCAAGTTCCTGACGGCGTTTTGCCAACTCATAGTAGACCTTGCCGGTGCAAAGCAGAATTCGGGTAACGGAATTTCTGTCGAGATCTTCAATTTCTCCGATAATCTCCTTGAATTTGCCCTCAGCAAGTTCTTGCATCGGAGATGTTGCGGCTTTGTTTCTCAACAAGCTCTTCGGGGAGAATACGATCAAAGGCTTGCGTGTTCTGCCGACCATCTGACGTCTTAACAGATGGAAAATCTGAGCTGCCGTTGTCGGCTGAGCGATAACCATATTGTCGTCGGCTGCCAACTGCAGATATCTTTCTACACGAGCCGATGAGTGTTCCGGTCCCTGACCTTCATATCCGTGAGGAAGAAGCATTGTCAGACCGGATTTTCTACCCCACTTGGCTTCGCCGGAACTGATGAATTGGTCGATAACTACCTGGGCACCGTTTGCGAAATCCCCGAACTGCGCTTCCCAAATAGTCAGGCATTCAGGAGCTGCCCCTGAATAACCGTATTCAAAACCTAATACAGCTTCTTCAGACAAGATGGAATCGATAACGGTGAATCTTCCCTGAGTAGGAGACAAGTGTTCCAGCGGAATCCAAATACCCGTATCCCAAGTACCGCGGTTTTGATCATGCCAAACAGCGTGTCTGTGCATGAAAGTACTTCTTCCTGCATCTTCACCGGAGACACGGACGGAATAACCGCCGGTCAGCAATGTGGCAAAAGCTAAATGCTCCGCCAAGCCCCAGTCGACGTTAATCAATCCGTCTTTCATAGAACGACGGTCCGTGAGAACTTTTTCCAAAAGCGGATGAACTTTGAAGTTTTCCGGTTCGGTCGTAATGATTTCCGCCAATCTCTTTAATTCTTGAACAGGGACGGCGGTATGAACACGGTCCTGCAAAGTGCCGTTATATCGTGACCAGTTGACGGTATGCGATGTTTTTGCAGAAATGGAAGGAGCAAATTCTTGGATGGTTCCCTCTTCCAGCTGTCTGCGGTAATCAGCAACAAAAGCTTTTGCTTCGTCTTGGGTAATCACACCTTGAGTAACCAGCTTTTCAGCGTAAACAGCTCTGGTACCGGGGTGAGCAGCTACCTTGCTGTACATCAAAGGCTGAGTCAGCGACGGGGTATCTTGTTCGTTGTGGCCTAATCTTCTGAAGCAGACGATATCAACAAATACATCTTTATGGAAAGTGTTTCTGAATTCCATGGCCAGACGTGTTGCCATCACTACTGCTTCCGCGTCATCGCCGTTAACGTGAATGACAGGAGCCTCAATTAATTTAGCCGGGTCAGTGCAGTAAGTCATCGAACCTTTGTCGCGCGGATCGGATGTTGTAAAGCCAATCTGGTTGTTGATGACCAAGTGAATTGTTCCGCCCGTACCGTAACCTCGAGTATCGGCAAGGTTCAAAGTTTCCATGACCACGCCTTGGCCTGCGAATGCGGCGTCACCATGAACCAATACGCCTAAAACTTTCAAGCCTTTCGGGTCGTTGAGTCTGTCTTGGCGGGCACGGACACTTCCCATCGCAACCGGATCAACGATTTCCAAGTGAGAAGGATTAAACGCCAAGGCTAAATGAATCGGGCCGTTCTTAGTAACGACGTTGCTGGAGAAGCCGTTGTGGTATTTCACGTCACCTGCAGTCAAATCGCTGCTGGCGTATTTCCCTTCGAATTCTGAGAAAAGTTCTTTGGGAGACTTACCGAGAGTGTTGACCAAAACGTTCAATCGGCCGCGGTGAGCCATACCGATAACCATTTCTTCTATACCGTATTCTGCGGCTTGTTCTACGACAGCATCCATCGACACGATGAAGCTTTCACCGCCTTCCAAGGAGAAGCGCTTCTGACCGACGTACTTAGTATGGAGATATCTTTCCAACCCTTCGGCGGCTGTCAGTTTTTCAAGAATCTTTTTCTTTTCGGGGGCCTGATAGTTAGGAGTTGAACGAGTACTTTCAATCCTTTCTTCCCACCATTGTCTTATAGCCGGGTCTGAAACGTACATGAATTCATAACCCACCGTACCGCAGTAGGTTTGACGCAGAGCATCTAAGATCTCGCGAAGCGTCATCTTTTCGGAGCCGAAGAAAGTATTAGCGGCGGAGAAAGTGACGTTCATATCGGCTTCGGTCAATCCGTAAAAAGCCGGTTCCAATTCCGGCACTTTCGGCAATTCTTTTCTTCTTAGCGGATCCAATACGGCTCTTCTGGAACCTAAAAAGCGATATGCACTGATTAAAGACTGAACCGCAACCTGTTTACGGGCGATTTCCAATTCACCGTCGGAATGGCCCACAACACCGGAAACTCGTTTCTGAGCCAATGCGGCGATGATGGGCGTATGGGCCACATCATGAGTCCCGAGTTTGCCGTCAGAAGCAGGAGAATTTTGCAAGTTATCAAAGAATTGACGCCATTTATCGTCAACAGAGGAAGGATCTTCGAGATAGTTCTCATAGAGCTCTTCAACATACGGCGCGTTGCTTCCAAAGAGATACGAGGTTTCTTGTAAATCTTTTATCAATTTTTTCACCTTTTAGGCACTTCGCAAAGTGCATTGGGTACGAGAAATAAGGCCTGCTAAATTCGATCAATTATAGACGTCAGGTAATTTAGAGAAAACATTTTTATGAACTGCCTTTGCCCATGTCTTCTCTCTTTTGCAGGATAGTTTCTTTCTATTCATGACTTAATACCTGAGCTATCTCACTCCAAGTAACCTTACACTTTAAGAATAAATTTATTAGAACATTCTGGTATTTCTCTTTCTTCAAGTTTATTCCCAGAATATGGATTTGCCGTTCGCACAATAGGCGTGTGAAATTATGATTTCTAAAGATAGGAGGAGTTTGGAATGTCTCAGCAGCTCACAGTCCGAGAGTATGCACAAAAGCATAAAATTTGGGCGGCAACCATCATATTTTTGACCGTTCTTGTGATGTTTTTCTGTCTTCAAGGACTGTACCAGATGGTTTTTCTACATTCCAAACCTGTTCTTTATGCGTTTACTGCAGGAATGGTAGGGTTCCTTGCTACATCCATCGGCTCCTTGCCCGGATTCTTTTTGAATAAACTGAATCTAAAAACTGAAAATGTCATGCTCGGAACTTCCGCAGGCATGATGCTGGCTGCGGCTATCTTTTCTCTTCTCCTTCCAAGTATTGAAGCCAGCGACAAGCTATTTCAAAACCATACGATTGCCATGCTTTGGGTCATCTTCGGCATGTTCCTGGGCGTCTTTATGCTTTTAGGCATTCATGCAATCACACCGCACGAGCATCTCACTACCGGTAAAGAAGGCCCGGAAATGAATGTCAATGCCGGGATCTGGCTTTTCGTACTTGCCATCATTATTCACAATGTTCCGGAAGGTCTGGCCTTAGGTATTTCTTTTGCGGCTGAGGATACCGACATCGGGATTCCATTTACAGCGGCTATTGCCCTTCAAGATATGCCGGAAGGACTTGCCGTAGTTCTTGCGTTATGCCGCACAGGCATTTCCAGACTCAAGGCAGTCAGCGTCGGTGTTCTCTCCGGACTTATGGAACCTATCGGAGCATTATTGGGAGTGAGTCTTACTTCTCAGCTCGGTTATGTTTATCCGCTTGGTTTAGCTCTATCCGCAGGAGCCATGATTTTTGTAGTTTCTCACGAAGTTATTCCGGAAACACATAAGAGCGGACAGCAACTGTCAGCCACCTTCGGCATTATGGTCGGTTTCTGCCTATTAATGCTAGTTGAACAGATGTTTGATTAATGTTTTAGTTCTCCTGCCTCTTTTAAGTGCCCTTCTCTAGTGAATCATCCTCGGATTATGCTTCATATGGTTTCACTAATATTCTTCCTTCCTTTCTCCTTTATGATTGTGTACGCAAACTGACCATCGAAGGATAAATAATGTCTTCTAGTTTTCTAAAAGTGCGTCTTGATGAAGATTTGAAAAAAGAGGCAAGCGACCTCTCAAAGAGCATGGGGCTTACAATTTCCGAGGCAGTCAGAATGTTCCTAGTCACTTTTGTAAAAGAGCAAAAAATTCCTTTTGATATAGAAAAACCTAACAAAAAAACGATTAAAGCATTGAAAGACGCTGAGGAAGGAAGAACGACTCGATACGCTTCGTTCACTGATTTAGTTAAGGAAGTTGACCAAAAACTAGAAAACGATAAATGCTGAACCAGGGAATCACCAATTCTTTCAAGAAGATTTGAAAACTTGCCGACGACGAATTTTAGGTATTCAAAAGCTTGACTATATTTTTCAAAAACTTCTTCAAGAGGAAGATGCCTCTTTGTTTAAAGATCCTGCAGTTATTGGTAATTGGACCAATGATCGAGAACTTCACATTCAAGCTGACTGGCTTCTGATATACAGAAAGACCCCCGAGGGAATCATTGCAGTGCGTACCGGAAGTCATGCAGATCTTTTTGAAAAACATCACTAAGGCTCTCAAATCAAACATAAAACCGTTTATTAAAAAGCAGTGTCCAGCGTGTTTTAACCATCAGAAAAGAGGAAATACTTTCGTAACTTTCCTTCATTTCAGCAGATGAACTTTGGAACGAAATTTAAAAATCCTTCGAAAGTTTTACTTCGTTCCTATCTTTCTTCTTTGGAGCAAAAACGAGCAAAATGCGTTCTTCAAAGACGGTGCTTCCTCGCGTTTTCTCAATATCTGAAAAATACGATTTATTACCAAGAAGGTGCACATCATTGAAAAATAGAAAATTAAATAATGCAAGACAGAGGAGGTGTAATTTTCTTCAGGCTGTTTTGTTTTATTGGATAGGACACGGTCGATTCACTCGTCCTGGAGAGCACATTAATTAATTTATCTCAACATTCTTTTTTGATCGGATTGCGTTTTATTATTAATAGATTATCCAACGAATTTAAGAAAAAGGATGCTTCACAAATGAAAAAACCTGTCAAAGTTGTTGTGACCGGTGCAGCCGGCCAAATTGGCTATTCTCTTTTATTTAGAATCGGCGCCGGAGATATGCTCGGTATGGATCAGCCTGTTGATTTGTGCATGCTTGAAAGAAATACAGAAAGCTCTATGAAAGCCGCCAAGGGCGTCAAGATGGAATTAGATGACTGTGCTTTCCCATTGCTTAACAGCATTACTTCAACTCCTGACCTTAAAGAAGCATTCAAAGACGCACAAATCGCTTTGTTAGTCGGCGCCCGTCCCAGAACTAAGGATATGAACCGTTCCGACCTCCTCAATGCCAACGCTCAGATTTTCATTGAACAAGGCCGAGCCATCAATAACTATGCTGACAGAAACATTAAAGTTTTAGTTGTCGGAAATCCTGCTAATACCAATGCCTACATCGCCCGCAAGTGCGCTCCGGACATCAATCCGAAGAACTTCACAGCCATGATGAGATTGGACCACAACCGTTCTTTGACTCAGTTGGCTCAAAAGACCGGCTGCAAAGTTACAGATATTGAAAAATTCTGTGTTTGGGGCAACCACGGCAATACCATGTATCCGGATATCACTAACACATTGATCGCCGGCAAGAAAGCTGAAGACTTGATCCCGACTGATTGGTATCTCGACTACTTCATTCCGACAGTAGCTTCCAGAGGAAGCGCAATTATCGAAGCTCGCGGTCACTCTTCCGCAGCATCTGCCGCCAATGCCGCTGTCGACCATATCCATGACTGGGTTTTAGGCACAGGCGACAAATGGCAGACGATGGCAGTTCCCTCCAATGGCGAATACGGTATTCCTGAAGGTTTGTGCTTCGGAATGCCGGTAACTTGCAACAACGGCGACTACGAAGTTGTTAAAGGTCTTCAATTGACAGACTTCGAACGCGAACATATCCTTCAGAACGTTAAAGCTCTGGAGGCAGAAAGAGCTGTTGTAGATGAGCTTATCGCCAAAGCGTAATTAATTCACAGCTACGAAGCCCGGCTTAGCCCGGGCTTTATTGTTGAGCGGGAAATAAATAAAGGAAGGAACAAAATGAATGTAGTTTTAGACTCGAACTTTATTCTGGATGTTTACTTCTTTAAGAACAAAACTGCTGTCAGCTTGTTTCACCAGCTGGAAAAAGCAGGAGCCAGTTTCTACAGAACCTCTGCTACTTTTGACGAACTCAGACACGTCTTGGATAGAGAAGAGTTTTCTAAAGGAAACGCGTCTCGGGCTGAAATCTTGGACAATTGGTCTGCCGCCAGCATCAATTTTGAGTCTCCCTCGCCATCTACATTAAAGTGCCGTGATCCTTTAGATCAAAAGTTCATTGACTTAGCAGGCTCGCTTGCTCCGAGTTATCTCATCAGCAAAGACAAAGATATTCTGAGACTTCGAAGAAAAGCCTCCAAACTCAGAATGAAGTTTAGGAGGCCGGATGAATTCACAACTTTCTGTAAGCTGTCAGATTGATTGATTCGAATCCTTCTTGGCTAATTCAGCGTTAAAGTCATTGATAAGCTTTACGCAAGCCTGATAATTTGAACTCAACACCAACCCTTCTCTGCTTGGGAATTTGCCTTTAGGCTGCAGGCGTCCGAGTCTTTCATCAAAGAGTTTAGTTCTAATCCAACGCTGGTTGCTCAGTACTTTTGAAACTCCTTCCGGATCGTTGCAGATTAGAACCATATCGCATCCGGCAGACAAAGCTGCCTCGCAGCGCGCCGTAATATCTCCGACTTCTGCAGCGCCCTTCATGGAAAGGTCATCGCTAAAAATCAAGCCGTTAAAGCCTAACCTTCCTCTTAACTCGTCTTTGAGCCACTTCTTAGAGAAGCCCGCTGGCGAAGAATCTACTTGCGGATACACCACGTGTGCAGGCATAACGGAAGTCAGCAGCGTACCTAAAGACTGATAAGGAGCTTCGTCGTTGCTTCTGATATCAGAAAGAGGTCTGTCGTCTTCAGGCAATTCAATGTGAGAATCTGCCTTGGCATAGCCGTGACCGGGGAAATGCTTGCCGCAATTGGCCATCCCGGCTTCTGCCATACCGCAAATTAAAGCCGTGGAAAGAATGGAGACAACCTTCGGATTTCTGTGGAAAGAACGGTTGCCGATAACGGTGCTTTGTCCGTAGTCCAAATCCAAACATGGAGCAAAAGTAAAGTCAACTTCGCATGCACGAAGCTCAGCTGCCATAACCAGACCACAGGCGCCTGTCAAGGCATGGGCTCTTTGCGGATCGGTGTCATACAGCTCACCTAAAGACTTCATGGACGGAATCTGAGTAAATCCTTGACGGAATCGTTGGATTCTTCCGCCTTCATGATCCACTCCTATCAACAGCGGCGGATTCCTTAAAGCATGAATATCATGGGTTAAAGTTCGAAGCTGCTCGATATTTTCAAAGTTTCGGGTAAATAGAATGACCATCCCGACAAGAGGATGCTGAAGGGTTTTAATTTCTTCGTTGGTCAGCGTCGTTCCGCTGATATCGACCACTAACGGACCTAACGGTCTTTCAACTTTATCCATTATTTTTCCTTTCACACACGGCAACAGCCATGCAGACTTTATCAGTATCGCTGAGCGAAATGAAGCAGTCGAGCCCCATTTTCTGCACTAACTCTTTAAGCTCTCCTGAGAAAACTAAATAAGGAGCGCCGAGTTCGTTATTCTTTACAGAAATGTCCGTGAGCCTAACCTGGTCACGTATTCCCGTACCTAAAGCTTTGGAGAATGCCTCTTTTGCTGCCCAGCGGGAAGCCGCAAAAGCCAAACCTCTCTTGGAATTTCCGGCCTTTCTTTTATGGTAGGTCTCAAGCTCGGAAGAGCTAAGGACCTTTTCTAAGAAAGCCTTTTCGTGTCTTTGCAGAACTTTCTCAATCCTTTCAAGTTCCACAACATCACATCCAATGCCGGTTATCAATTGAGCTCCTTCAGCACATCCACGTTGTCATTGCATGGATTACCGTATTTATTTGCTTTTTTCTCGCCCGGCAACGACATAAAGATCAACGGAATCACGGACATTGCCACCACGGCCAAAGTAATTGGAAGCGCCGGAATTTCTTGGAATGCCACGCAAATGGTCATAAAGAAAGTACCGAACTGCGGAAATACGGACAAAAAGCCGGGCTTGCCCATATCGTGAAGACGTCTGACGCCAATAGAGGCACAGGGAATCGCTACGTAAAGCCATCCGATAAGGAGAAGCGAAAAATACACGATAACTGTCGTGGCAAGTTTTTCGCAAATCCAGTAAACAATGCCGAGGAAAATAAACGAAAAGATATACATCGCCCAGAAGCGGGAGACACCGGTGCGTCCTTTTAATTTAAAGAAATCACGGTTGAGATCGATGTAGAGCCATTGAAAAACTAAAGGGAAACGGTCAATGTAAGAACCAAGTTCAAATGGATTTTTTCCGGGAGTCGGGTTACGCATAAATTTAAAACTTCTTCAGCTCGCTTAATATTTTGCGAGTATTCACAGGTTTATCGTCTAAGTAAAAAGAAATCACGTCCCGAATAATACCCTTAACTTCTTTTTCCTGGGCTCCTTCTTGAATTCTGCGTTCCCGCATTGCTGCCAGCGTATACCACGCAACCCCCGTAGATTCAGGGGTTTGCGCACTTTGAATCCAGTCGCCGCGGACAAACTGGTAATTAGTGCCTTCCCTAGGCTCGGGTACTCCGTAGCCAAGAGTTTCCAACAAATCCAGCTCAAAAAATCGCAGACTCACGTGCGGCTTGTTGTTGTCAGCTAAGTTCCTTAAGGTTGTGAAATAAGAATGAAACAGCTTCGGAACCGGTTCCCTCTTGGGCAGAAGACGCACCAGAATTTCATTCATGTAAAAAGCCGACATCAAAACAGTGTCCGGAAGCATAAGCGTCCCGTGCCACTCGCACTTTGTCAATGTTTTGATATCGCCTTTTCCGCTGAAAGAAACAGCAAGAGGGCAAAAAGGACACAACATACCGCGGTATTGCGACATGGGTCTTTTTGCCCCTTTGGCTACTAAAGAAAGCCGGCCGTAGTCTCTGGTCAGAACCTCAACAATTAAACTGGTCTCCTTCCACGGATAAGTGTGGAGAACAAATGCAGGCTGATGGCTGACTCGATTATCCGGCTCTCTTTGATTATTCATATCCCAGTGATTTCAGTACGGCTGCGTCGTCACCCCAACCTTTGCGGACGCGAACCCATACTTCAAGATATACCTTTTTGCCTAACATTGCAGAAATATCTTCTCTGGCAAGTCTGGAGATTTCCCTGAGTTTTGAACCCTTTTCTCCGATGACAATGCCTTTGTGGCTTTCGCGGTTAACAATCAACGTAGCGAAGATTCTTGCTCCTTGATCGTTTTCTTCCCATTTGTCAATCATGACGGCAACGCCGTAAGGAAGTTCATCACCGAGCAAACGGAAAGCCTTTTCACGAATAATTTCCGCTGCCAAGAAGCGCGGGGACTTATCGGTATAGATATCGTCTTCGAAGAGCTTATCGCCTTCAGGAAGGAATTTTCTGATGACTTGAAGAAGAACATCAAGCTGGCGGTTCTTTTCAGCACTAACCGGAACAACGTCAGCGAATGGGAATTTCTTCATTGATTCTTGGATCAACGGCAAAATCACTTCGCTTTCCTTGACTTCATCTGTCTTATTAATAGCAAGAATTACATTCTTGGCATCGTGAGGAAGCAGCTTCAAGACTTCTTCATCTTCCGGTTTCCAGCCGGTGGATTCTATAACCATGACGACAACATCGACATCAGACAAGCTGCTCTTGACAGACTTATTCATTCTGTTGAGAAGTTCGGAGGAGTGTTTTGTCTGAAATCCCGGCGTATCCACGAAGATGTACTGTGCATCTTCCGTGGTCAGGACGCCCATGATTCTGTCTCTGGTGGTCTGAGGTTTCTTGCTTGTAATGCTGACCTTCTCGCCGACAAGAGCATTAATTAAAGTGCTCTTACCGACATTCGGGCGTCCGATTACTGCAACATATCCACTGCGAAAGTCTTCAATTTTTTCTGTCATAACTTAAAGCCTTTATAAATTCTTAATGGCTTCGGTCGTTAGAGCTTTCTGAGCGGCCTCCTGTTCTGCTTGGCGACGGGATCTTCCCACGCCGGTAGTAACCACGCCAAGCTTGGAAATCACAGCCTCGACAACAAATTCTTGTTCGTGGGCTGCGCCTCTGACATCAACGACCTCGTAAGACGGAAGCCCAAGATGCTTGCTTTGCAAGACTTCCTGAAGCATTGTCTTGGCGTCTTTACCGAGAGTGGCTGCAGTTAATTGGCTTAACATCGGCTCATACAATCGAATAATGACAGTTTGCGCCTGTTCGAAGCCTCCGTCGATGAATATCGCCCCAAATATGGCCTCAACTGCATCAGACATCGTTGACGGACGTCTGTTTCCTCCTTGGTGCATTTCACCCTCGCCTACGCAGAGGAATTCCCAGACGCCGATTTTCTCTCCGATTTCAGCTAATGTCTGCATTTTGACTAAATTGGCTCTAACCCTTGAGAGAGAACCTTCATTAAAGTGATCCTCTTTCTGAAAAAGCGCATAGCCAATGACACATCCCAAGACTGAGTCACCTAAAAACTCCAGTCTTTCATTGTGCTCGGAGGAAAAAGAACGATGGGTAACAGCCCGTTTCAAGTATTTTTTATTCTTGAAGGTGTACCCGATTCTTTTTTCCAATTCTTCTAATGGAAGCATTTTCTTCCTCCTTAGTCAAAGAAACCGATTCTGCTTGGTTTAGAGACGTTGAGCCAAACCATAAAGGCTTTTCCTACGAGATTCTTTTCCGGTACAAAGCCCCAATAACGGCTGTCCTCAGAATTATCACGGTTATCGCCTAAAACAAAGTACTTGTCCTTAGGTACGGTACAGACCAATCCGCCCGGAACGTACTGGCAAGCCTTCGGATCAGTATGGGTCGGAAGAGCATAGGCTCCTGACGGTGTGTATTTGTCTGTCAGAATCTTATGAGTTGTTTCTCCGAGCTTTTCTTCGCTCTGAAGAAGTTCCTGCATCTTGTGTTCGTCAAAATATGTACCGTCATCTTTCAATGGGACAGGGACGCCGTTGACTTCTAATTTCTTGTTGATATAAGAAATTTTATCGCCGGGCAAGCCGACTACACGCTTGATGTAGTCAATATCCGGGTTAGGCGGATACTTGAACACGACAACATCGCCTCTCTGAGGTTCACCAACGTCCAAAATCTTGGTATTCAAGACAGGAACGCGCAGACCATAGGTGTATTTGTTGACCAGAATCATATCTCCTGTTTCCAGGGTCGGCATCATGGAGCCGCTCGGGATTCTGAACGGTTCAAAGAGGAAAGAACGGAGAACGAAAATAAAGAAAATAATCGGGAAAAATCCTGCTGTGTATTCCAACCAGCGAGGACGTTCCTTGGCGCGAATCAAAATGGCATTTCTAGCAGCTTCAACCGTTTTTTCGCCTCTTCTTAAAGCTTCAGCGTTATCAGCATCAAAAGCTCTCAATTCGTCCTGAGCTTCCTTTTTTCTGGTCGGAGCCAGTACGAATACATCCAGCAGCCAGAAGCAGCCGGTGACCACTGTCAAAATAAATAAAATCAGTGCAAAATTCATTTCTAACTCTTACTATTTGTCGTCTTGTTGAAGGATGGCAAGGAAGGCTTCCTGCGGAATTTCCACCGTACCGACCTGCTTCATACGTTTCTTACCGGCTTTCTGCTTTTCGAGCAATTTACGCTTACGGGTAATATCGCCGCCGTAGCACTTAGCCAACACATTCTTTCTCAAAGCCTTAACATTCTCACGGGCAATGACGTTAACGCCGATAACAGCTTGAATTGCTACGTCATACATTTGACGAGGAATAATGCTGCGCATCTTGGAGACAATTTCACGGCCTCTGGCCACCGAGTTGGCTCGGTGAACGATGGAGGACAACGCGTCGACTTTGTCTCCGTTAATCAAAATATCTATCTTCACAACGTCAGCTGCACGGTACTCCTTGAACTCGTAGTCCATGGAAGCGTAACCGCGGGTCAAGGACTTGAGCTTGTCGAAGAAATCAAGGACGATTTCCGCCAAAGGCAAGTCGTAATGAAGATGAACTTGTCTGCCGTGGTAGGCCAAATCGAGCTGAACGCCTCTCTTTTGGTTGCAGAGCGTCATAACCGGACCAACGTATTCATCCGGCACAAAAATCGTGACAGCATCGATTGGTTCGCGGATTTCAGCGATTTTTTCGACGGGAGGAAGCTTGGACGGGTTTTCAACGTGGATAACGTCGCCGTTTCTCATCAGCACTTCGTAGACTACGCTAGGCGCCGTCGTAATAAGGTCCATATTGTATTCACGTTCCAATCTCTCCTGCACAATATCCATGTGCAACAAGCCCAAGAAACCTGCGCGGAAGCCGAATCCCAATGCCTGAGAAACTTCAGGCTCAAAATGCAAAGCCGCATCGTTGAGCTGGAGTTTTGTCAATGCATCGCGCAAAGCTTCGTATTGATTGGATTCAACAGGATAGAGACCGGCAAACACCTGGCTCTTGACTTCTTTGAAGCCCAGAAGAGGCGCCGAGGCCGGTTTTTGAGCCAAAGTAACGGTATCTCCCACGCGAGCGTCTTTGAGCTCTTTGATGCCCGCAATAACAAAGCCTACCTGCCCTGCCGTCAATTCATTTCTTGTCTGAGATTTCGGAGTAAATACACCAACCTGCTCAACCAAGTGATTAGCGTTTGTGGCCATCAAGTTGATTTTATCTTTAGGCTTGATTGTGCCGTTAACGACTCTTACGAGCATCACCACACCAACGTAGCTGTCATACCAGGAGTCGATAATCAATGCTTGCAAAGGTGCATCCGGATCGCCCTTAGGAGCCGGGACTCTCTCGACAATTCTTTCTAAGATTTCATCGATACCCATGCCGGTTTTAGCCGAGGCTTCAACGGCATCGGTAGCATCGAGGCCGATCACCTCTTCGATTTCTTCTTTTGCCTCGTCAGGATTTGCACTTTGCAAATCCATCTTGTTGAGGATCGGCAGAACTTCGACACCGAGTTCAATTGCGGTGTAGCAGTTAGCCACGGTCTGTGCTTCCACGCCTTGAGTAGCATCCACCACCAATAAGGCGCCTTCGCATGCAGACAAAGATCTGCTGACTTCATAGCTGAAGTCAACGTGTCCCGGGGTATCAATCAGGTTGAGCTGATAGGTTTTGCCGTCTTTGGCTTTGTAATTTAAAGAAGCCGTTTGGGCTTTAATCGTAATTCCACGTTCTTTTTCCAGGTCCATCGAGTCGAGAACCTGAGATTCCATCTCTCTGTCTGAGAGTCCGCCGCATCGCTGGATTAAGCGGTCAGCCAGTGTAGATTTCCCATGGTCGATATGAGCAATGATGGAAAAATTTCTAATATTTTGCATATCTCTCTATTCGGTTGAGCCACTTGTCCGGATGGATCCAAAACAGATTGAATCCATATGGACAAGTTGTTCGAAAAAATGCGAAAGGGTACGTCCTAAAAACGTACCCCAACAAACTACATTTTTGTAATTAAGTTATACGGAGCCGAGCACCAAAGAACCATTCGTTCCACCAAATCCGAAAGAATTTTTCATGGCATAACGGATCTTCATATCTCGAGCCGTATTAGCGCAATAATCCAAATCGCACTCAGGATCCTGCTCAAAAATATTAATTGTCGGAGGAGAAACCTGATTTTTCAGTGCGAGCAAAGAAAATACGGTTTCAATACCGCCGGCACCTCCGAGAAGGTGTCCGGTCATGGATTTTGTCGAATTGACAACCATGTTCTTAGCGTGGTCGCCGAAAGCTTCCTTAATCGCCTTTGTTTCGTTGATATCTCCCACCACGGTAGAAGTACCGTGAGCGTTCAAGTAATCAATTTCATCGGGATTAATACCGGCTTGTTTAATGGCGTTGAGCATGCAGCGGCGAGGACCGTCGGAACTTGGCGTGGTGATATGGTGAGCATCAGCAGTGAGGCCGTAGCCTAAAATTTCACCGTAGATAGTTGCACCGCGTTTCTTAGCAGATTCGTAATCTTCAAGAACCACGACACCGGCACCTTCACCGAGGACAAAACCGTCTCTATCCTTATCAAAAGGTCTGGAAGCCGTTTCTGGGCTGTCATTTCTTCTGGATAAGGCATGCATGGAGTCAAAACCGCCAACGCCTAATACGCAAACGGTAGATTCTGCGCCGCCGGCGATCATGACATCGGCATCTCCGCGCTTAATCATCCAGGCTGCTTCTCCGATACTATGAAGACCTGTGGTGCAAGCTGTAGAGTAAGCTACGCTCGGGCCCTTCAAGTTCTTCATGATGGAAAGCTGTCCGGAGACCATATTGGCGATACTGCCGGTAATCAGGAATGGGGAAATTCTTCTGGCACCTCTATCAATGTACATCTGATAGTTGCGGCAGATTTCCGGCAAACCACCGATTCCGCTGCCAATGGCACATCCAGCCCGCAAAGCCAACTCGTCGTCGATAACAAGTCCGCTGTCTTCCAGAGCCATCAAACCGGCAGCAACACCGAAATGAATGAATCTGTCGAAACGTCTTGCTTCCTTTGCGGGAAGGTATTTTTCTACTTCAAAGCCTTTAACTTCACCGGCAATCTGAGAGCCGAAAGCGGAGGCATCAAATTGAGTGATCTTTGAAACGCCGGATTTTCCGGCAAGAGCATTTTCCCAGCTGGTTTTTGCATCATTTCCCAGCGGGCTGACCATGCCGATGCCGGTTACGACAACTCTACGCATTCAACTCTCCTTGAGGTGCTTCTAATAATTAGGCCTTCTTGTTGGCCTTGATGAAGTCAATAGCGTCTTGAACTGTCTGGATTTTTTCTTGTTGTTCGTCAGGGATTTCGATACCGAAGTTGTCTTCCAAAGCCATAACGAGTTCAACTGTGTCGAGAGAGTCAGCACCGAGGTCTGCGATGAAAGCGCTGTCATCTTTGATGTCTGCTTCGTTAATGCTCAACTGTTCTGCAACGACTTTTTTGACTTGTTGTTCGATATTGTCCATTTTTTACCTCTATTGGTTTATAAAAAAATATGGTTTGCCTTCATAAGGCCTAATTTTGCTATTTTACCAGAGCCTATTTAGCTTTGTACTACTCAAAAAGGCCATTCTTGTTTATAAACTGATCGGCCTTTCCGCAATTACAACCGTCCATTTACGAAATCGGGTACGGCCGACTTCAGGCTCAGGATTCTTTAATTTTTTACATGCGCATTCCGCCGTTAACTTCAATCACTTGTCCGGTGATATAGGAAGCGGCATCAGAAGCAAGGAAAACGGCTGTATTAGCGATGTCTTCGACCGCTCCGAGTCGACCCAAAGGAATCTGTGCAGACAAAGCTTTCTTCTGATCGTCAGAAAGAGCGTCGGTCATATCTGTGGCGATAAATCCCGGAGCAATGCAATTAACGGTAATGCCGCGGGCGCCGAGCTCACGAGCGATAGACTTACTCATCGCTATCAAGCCGGCTTTTGCAGCGGCATAGTTAGCCTGTCCGGCGTTGCCCATCATACCGACGATAGAAGAGAGGTTAATAATCTTGCCTTTACGAGCCTTCATCATGCCTTTCAAGAAGCAGCGGGTCAAACGGAAAGTGCCGGTGAGATTCGTTTCGATGACGGCATCCCACTGTTCGTCTTTCATTCTGAGAGCAAGAGTGTCTCTGGTAATACCGGCATTATTGATAAGAACACTGACTGCACCGAATTCTTTTTCGACTTCGGCAGCAAATGCATCGGTTTGGGCTCTGTCGGCAATATTTAAAACCTTGCCGCAGCCCTTTAATCCAAGTTCTTTGGCCTTAGCTGTAATTTTTTCAGCTCCGGATTGGGATGTCGCAGTCCCAATAACGGTAGCTCCCGCCTTCAGGCAAGCTTCAAAAATCGCAGCTCCAATACCTCTGGAAGCACCGGTAACTACGATAGTTTCCCCTTCTAATGCATTGGGTGTAAAAATAGATTTTGTCATTTTAGTTTTGTTCCTTTGTTTGTTCTGCTGCTTCAGCCAAGGCCTTTTGGCTGTTTAGAGCCATTGCCTTGACGTCAGGAGTAATTCTCTTGACCATGCCGCTCAAAGCAGCTCCAGGGCCACACTCATAAATCATAGTAACGCCCAATTTAGCCATTTCTCTGACGGTTTCTGCCCAGAGAACGGCACTGGCGGCCTGCGCTGCCAAAGCTTCTTTAATGTCTTTTGCGTCAGTTCTTGTTTTAACGTCAATATTGTGCAAAACCGGAATGCTCGGAGCTTTCACTTCTACTTCTTCCAAGCGGACTTTGAGCGCATCGGCAGCCGGCTTCATTAAGCTGGAATGGAAAGGACCGGAAACTTTTAATTGAAGAGCGCGTCTTGCACCGGCTTCAGTTGCAAGCTGCATGGCTTTTTTAAGAGCTTCAACTTCGCCTGCGATTACAACCTGACCCGGGGTATTGAAGTTGACTGCTTCGACAACGCCGAGGTCGGAAGCTTTAGCACAGATATCTTTAACTACATCATCGGCCAATCCGAGAACGGCAGCCATAGAACCTTGTCCAACCGGAACGGCTTTTTGCATTTGTTCTGCACGGTAGCGGACCAATTTCAGAGCTTCTTTGAAATCCAAAGCACCGGCCGCAACAAGAGCAGTGTATTCGCCGAGGCTGTGTCCGGCCATTACTTCAGGCTTTTTGCCGCCCAACGACAAGTAATAACGGTACATTGCAATACTTGCGGCTAAAAGAGCGGGCTGAGTATTGACAGTTAGATTTAAATCTTCAGCAGGTCCCTCTGCGATTAATTTATTTAAATCAAATCCGAGGGCTTCGTTAGCTTCCTGCATAGTTTCTTGGACGACAGGTTCGTCCTTTAAGGAATCCAACATTCCTACTGCCTGACTTCCCTGTCCCGGGAATACAAATGCAAATTTTGTACTCAAGTTATTCTCCTTAGTATTTCAACAGAACGCTGGCCCAAGTAAATCCGCCGCCAACGCCTTGAAGCAACAGTATGTCGCCTCTTTTGATTCTGCCTGAGGAAGCAGCTTTATCTAATGCTAACGGGATACTGGCTGCTGAAGTGTTTCCATGAGAGTTGACGCTCACCATCATATTCTCAGGGTTGATTCCGAGCTTATCGGTGACCATGCTCATGATTCTCAAGTTAGCCTGGTGAGGGACGAACAAAGAGACATCAGCGGGCTTCAAACCGGCTTTTTCCAGAACTTCCCTACCGCTTTCGGTCATTTTTTCGACGGCAGCCTTAAAGACGGCTTTACCGTTCATGAAAATGTACGGATTTCCAACAAGTTTTCCGTTTTCAATTCTTCCATCTGCACGGAGAACTTTTTCTCCGAGGGCACCGTCGGCCTTCATTGTGTAAGAAAGGATTCCCGGTTCAGAGGAGGCTTCCAAAATAACGGCTCCTGCTCCGTCACCGAAGAGCACGCAAGTAGTACGGTCCTGCCAATCCAAGATACGCGATAAAGATTCGGAACCGATTACCAAGACTTTTTTGAAGTTTCCGCTTTTAATCATGGAGTCTGCAGTGCAGAGAGAATAAGCGAACCCGGAGCAGACGGCCTGCAAATCAAAAGCAGCTGCATTAGAACATCCGAGAGCAGCTTGAACCTGACAAGCACAACTCGGAAAGATATTATCAGGGGTTGTTGTAGCGACTATGATTAAATCGATATCTTCAGGAGAAAGATTTGTTTTAGACAACGCCGACTTTGCGGCTTCGACCGCAAGAGTTACCGTCGTTTCTCCCTCAGAGACGAGATAGCGCTGTTCAATTCCGGTACGAGTTTTAATCCACTCGTCGCTTGTTTCGACACCTTCGACACTTAATCTTTCAGCGAGTTCTTTATTAGACACGCATTGCTTAGGCAGAGCGCTGCCGGTAGAAAGAATTCTTGAAAAAACTGTTTGTTCCAATTTGGAAATCCTATTAAATCGTTGGCCGTAAGGTTACAACAATCTTTGGCTTGAAAAGAAGCTCAAAAAACCCAATTTGTCATTGCACTCAAACAATTGAGAGAAGTTAGCGTTAAATTAGTGCAGCTGTTGTTAACTTGGCTATAACTTCGCAAAACGGCTTAAAAGTCGCGAAATTTAAATTGCTAAATAAAGTAACAAAACCGATTAAAAGACTGAATTATTGATCTGAGACGAGATTTTTCTTTTACTTCCAAGATCTTTCTTTTCGTTGTTTTATTCTTTCCAAAATATTTTATTTTCTCGGGAGGAATAATGAACAAAGCAAATACACTTCTTCTAGCCTCAGCTTTTTTTCTCTTACTTTTAGCCTCAGCAACCCCGTTCAAGCACAAAACAGTGATGCCGACTACTGCCGTCAAGCATTTGAAATCGGCAATATGCCCGGCATGACGGAGTGCGCACAGGAAGAACTTCAAACAGAGGATAAGCGTTTGAATACAGAATACAAACGAGTGATGAAAAATCTTGACTCCTCGGCCAAAAAAGAATTGAGAACCAGGCAAAGAGCGTGGATTAAAGCTCGAGATAAGGCATGCAAGTTAGAAGAAGACAGCGGACAAGCCGGATTGCTCAATCATGTATCTTGCTTGAAGGAGTGGACCAAGAAACGCGCGAATGAATTGGCCGGGATACCTTAATTTTCTTAAATCTTTATATGACAAACTCGTTTCGTTGCATTAGTCCCACTTCAAAAGTATTGATGAAATAGTCTTAGTTCTGCAACGAGAGCCCACGGCGAACATTGCTTTCATTTGGTAAAGCAATTGGAGTCACTTGTTTAACTCATTTCCACTTCTAGACATTTTTCGTCAAAGACCATAGTACTCAGGAAAGCCGAAATAAACTAATGGCAGTAGTAGAAGATGTTCCACTACTGCCATTTTTTCGGTTAATTAGCTTAACTCAATGAGTCTCAAACTCTCCGACGTGGGGCCGAGCGAGTGCTAATTAAGAAACTTATTCTTCGTCGCCAGCCTTAGTTGCAACTACTTTCTTACCACGGTAGAAACCTGTGGCAGAGATATGATGACGACGATGAACTTCACCAGTTGTCGGTTCGACAGCCAGTGGAGGATTTGTAAGGAAATCATGTGCACGATGATTTCCGCGCTTGTTTGTTGACTTTTTATTTTGCTGAACAGCCATGGTTAAACCCCACGAATTAAAAATAATTTTTAAGCGAGTAAAGAAAACCTTTTTCGCCCATACGAAAGTTGCGGATTTTACATCAAAAATAGCTCTTTAACAACCTTTACCTTCAGAGAAGTTAGTGAGTCAAAGGATTTTCTGTAAAGAGAAGAAAGTACTAATTACTATTAGTGAAGGCCTCCTTAATTAACGGTAACAAAGTTTGTAAGAACTCAAAAGTGAAAAGAACGACAGGCGGCAAAGTAAAGTTCTCCGGCAACAACGCTCAAGGCGACAATCTAAGTAAAAAAAGGAAGTGTCTGCAGACTAGGATCTGCAAAAATCCATTTACAGGTCCACAGATTCTTTGAGTGCAAAGCTAGGAGAGGGCTCAAACAGATTGCTTTAAATCTTTACGTATCTATGCTAATATCTACAAAATGAAAAGATTAGTAGGTATAGGTGAAGCCGCTTCAGCACTGGGAGTGTCAATCACAACTCTGCGTCGCTGGGAGGCATCGGGTAAGTTAAAGGCTGAGCACACGGCTGGCGGACATCGTCGTTATGATCTTGCCAAACTCAAGCCGGAACTAATTCATGCCGCCAGCGCGGATAACCGTCGAACCGTGGCTTATGCTCGTGTTTCCAGCCACGATCAGAAAGAGGATTTGGAACGCCAGAAACAAGTTCTGGAATTGTATTGTTCTCGCCAAGGCTGGACATTTGAGATTATCTCCGATCTCGGCTCCGGCATGAACTATCACAAAAAGGGATTAAAGAAGCTGCTGGAGGCTATCCTTGACGAGCAGGTCGGCCGTTTAGTCATTACTCACAAGGATCGACTGTTGCGTCTTGGTGCAGAGTTGGTATTTGCTGTCTGCGAGGCTAAGCACGTCGAAGTTGTGATCCTTAATCAAGAGGAGGACACGACGTTTGAAGCAGAGCTAGCTGAGGATGTGACGGAGATCGTCAACGTATTCTCTGCTCGTTTATACGGCTCTCGCAGCCGCAAGAGTCAGAAACTTCTTGATGGTATAAAGAAAGCGGTGGAAGAATCGCAATGTTGATCGCCCATCGCATCGCTCTTGATCTAAACAACGTACAGGCAACTTACATGTCACAGGCTGCGGGTACCGCTCGCTTTGCCTACAACTGGGCATTGAGCGAGTGGAAGAAGCAGTACGAAGCATGGAAGCAGGATAATACTCTGTCCAAGCCATCACAAGAAGCACTGCGGCGACAACTTAACAGCATCAAACGCAAACAATTTCCGTGGATGCTGGAAGTGACCAAGAATGCTCCGCAAATGGCGATTATCCAGTTAGGACAAGCCTTTAAGAATTTCTTTGCGGGCCGCTCCAGATATCCCAAGTTCCGTAAAAAAGGAAGAGATGACCGCTTCACGCTAACCAATGATCTGATCAGCATTGACGGCTGCCGTATCCGCATTCCTCGTCTGGGATGGGTGCGTATGCGGGAGTCGCTGCGCTTTGCGGGCAAAATTATGTCGGCCACTATTTCTCGAGTTGCTAACCGCTGGTTTGTCAGTATTACTGTAGATACCGAAGACAATTCACACCTGCCTAGAGCCGAAAACCAAGGTGCGGCAGGCGTGGATTTAGGAGTGTCCGCACTGGCGACTTTATCAACAGGAGAAATTATTTCCGGTCCTGGGCCTCACAAAGCATTATTGTCGCGTCTCAAACGGCTTTCTCGAACTCTAAGCCGAAAGCAAAAAGGCTCAGCTAATCGAGGGAAAGCCAAAATCAAACTTGCAAAGCTGCACGCTCGTATTGCTGCGATTCGAACCGATGCTCTGCACAAACTGACGACGGATTTGACCCGCCGCTTTCACAGTATCGGTATAGAGAATCTAAACGTGAGCGGTATGATGAAAAACCGTCATTTGGCTAGAGCTATTGCCGACATGAGTTTTTACGAGTTTCGCAGACAGCTGCAGTACAAGGCGGAAATGCGGGGCGGCCAGGTGATAGTTGCGGATAGATTCTACCCGAGCAGCAAGACCTGTTCTGGTTGCGGCTATAAGCTTGCATCCTTGCCTTTGTCGGTTCGCAAATGGAAATGCCCCGGTTGCGGAACAGACCATGAGCGAGACCTTAATGCGGCGATTAATTTGAAGAATATGGCGGTGAGTTCCACCGTGACAGCCTGTGGAGAGGAAGGCTCTGGCTCGAGTCGAATGACTCGAGTGAAACCGTCTTCGGAGAAGCAGGAAGCAAGCAGCAGATTTAATCAAATATGATTAGGTCTGTATAGGTATTGCAGAACGGTAAAAATCATGTCTTTACAGCTCTATTCCACTCTTATTGTCTTTATTTCCTCTGTTTGGTCCTAGTGCATAGAGGTTGGCATGCGGTTGCTCAAGTTAAAGCGTGGGTCGAGAGTTTCAGGACGTTCTTCGGGTGCGGTCCGGCCGTCTGTTGATAGAGGTGTTGTTTTAGGTAGCCAACCAACTTTTCGATATTCTTTCGAAAGTTTAGGAAACTCTGTTAGTTGTGCATTGATAGTTTTTGGGCTTATCCCGCGCAGTAGTTATGCTGATCCTCTGAGCAAAGCTCTTTATGGGAAAGGCCAAAAGCAAATCATCCGATGAACTGACCCCTGTTATTCTTGGCCTGCTAGGACCCTATAAATCAACGGTGAAATCTATTACTTTTGACAACGGCAAAGAGCTTGCAAGGCACGTTCATATCGCCGATAAATTGGAGTGCTAAATGTTATTTTGCCAAGCCTTATCACACTTGGGAAAGAGGAACCAATGAGAGAACAAACGGGCTTATTCGTCAATACATGCCCAAGGGCACGCCTATCAGTCCTTTTAGCGCTGAGCAAGTCGACTCTTTCACGGCCAAGATAAACAGCAGACCAATGGCTCTGCATCGCTTCCTTAGACCAGACAGTGTATTTAACAGTCAAGTGCAAGCTCTGGCGTTCGAATAGCGGCGCTGGCCGACTCTGTCAAGTACTCGTGGAATAAATAGCTTCCGATGTGACCGGCAGGCCACAGGAAGCGGATTTATGCCGCGAAAGGTACTTGACTGAGGAGGACAGCTTAATACGCTTTAGGAAAGGGCAATGCGGCATTTTGCTGCATTGCCCTTGCCGATCCATGACGCCTGGTCCTTCCTTCTGTCAAAAATCTGGATTCAACCTAGCAGATTTTGTCGATTGTTATCGTCTAAGACGAATTTAAAGGCAAAAGTCGTGTTAACCTTCAGAAAAAAAAATGCGTTTCGTGCTTGAAAGTGCGAAATTAATTTCTCGGAGAATTTTAAGATTTCCGAAGTCGAATTCTTGAAAGATTGTTCGGTTCCGCTCTAATAGAAGAAAGGAGAAGAGCCAAGCTTCTTGTGAAAAATGTTGCTAGCTAATTAGGACATCTCGGGAATTCTTCTCACATCCTTAGTTTGTTGAGGACTGATGCTTTTATGACTGCCAAGCGGACACGGGTAAGCCTGTAATGGAAAACATTTGCCAATTTATGGGGATTTGAATTTATGAATTTCCCCGAACTTTGACTTGAGAATTCTTTGTCTTGTTATCCGTTCTAGCAAGTAGTGATACTCTGTCTTCAACAGGGGCCTAACTGATGTAGTAAATAGTACGAGGTTGTGGCTACATCCTGTGGAATGAAATTTCCCACTGACAGGGAAAGAAAAAATTATTAAAAATAATTAAAAAGCTGAGGGTAAAAATTATGCGTACACCTGTGTATACGCTATCTTCCTATCGGTTAACATCATGGCCAACGAAATTTAATAAGCGGTTAACTGATTCGATGAAGGAAGCAGAATTCTCTGCTCGACGATTCTTAAGAATCAGACGTTCCCCTGGATATTGCCTCGACTTGGTTCAACAAGATCTGTACAGAAATCTTGGATTGATTGCAGGATTCGCTTTAGCTGCTGTTGCCCTCTTTCCTGAGACGGTCTCGGCTGAACATCTTACTTTTCTGTTGAATGACGAAACAATAAAAAATTAGAGGAACAGAAGGGTAGCCAAGGAATCGATTGGACTAATAAAGTTATTGATTCAACAGCAGCTTGGAAGTTCGTTGACCAAACGGAAAACCCGGGGCGACCAACCATTCTCTCAGGGGACGAGGTTATCATCGAGGGCGGCTGGGCCTTAACTTTTAGTCCACTACCAGCTGGGCTCGGAGCCGGGATTAACTTCTTTCCAAGAATTGGAATAGATGAATGCCTGACCACTACTACTATCACAGGAAGGGGCAATAGAAAGGACAAAACTAACAAAATAATTGTTGAAGGAGACCCCACGGCTGACGGTCTATATGCGGGGATTTCTTTTGATATTTCCCCTGATGGAGCCGCAATAGATCCTGCACTTCCATGGACAGTTACAATTGTTGATGTAGATCTGGATATCTCACATGTCTCTCGTGGAATTTATCAACCCTACGCATCTGCGGTGACAATTAAAAACCAGACAACCAAGATTGTTAGTACGTGGAATATTTTTCCTCTTCTAGGAGATATGCCATTAGGATCCATTGCTATTCAATCTACTCCAACTGAGGATAACTCCAATGCTTCGAATAAGGCTTACATCTCAATAGAGTCTTCACAGATAGATTTGTCTTCCGAGGCGAGAATAGTGTACCAATTGGCCACAGACCGCCTTAAATCAACCATTGATTTGAATGTAAATAATGATGGGGAGGTTCTTTTAAGAGGATTTGTCGATAAAGCACCTATTTCATTTCTATTATTGGGAGAAAACGCTAAAACAAACGTCGGAGGTTCCTACCTATTATTTGAAACGAAAGGGGATCCACACCGTGGTCTAGGTAAGATTCAAGGAGACGATGGAAATCTTTATTATCCACTCGCTCTTTTAGGGGGTCATGCAGCCTATATCGAGGAGGGTGCAACTTTAAACATCTTTTCAAAAAAAGTAGAAGGTACTGTTCTCTTTATTACAGACACACAAGGGAGATTACTGTACGGCTCTGAAACATCTAAGACAAAATCCATAATCCAAGGTGGTTTTGAGTTCGCCTCCGATAGCGGGGAAAACCAAGTTTACTTTGGACCCGGCTCTATCTTCAGCGGGCACATAATGGACGCGACGGTCTCTGCAGATGGAGGCGTACCAACTTTTTCCATGAAAGAGTCTACTTGGAATGTACTAACCGGACTAGCAGAAAATCAAGATCATTCGTCCACTGTCTCAAGCCTTAAATTAGAAAACTCTACTGTTGATTTAACTAGAGAAAAAGACACATCCTTGAATGCTACATATGGCACAGTAACCCTTGGTACATTAGACAGCACAAAGGGTATCTTCCGTTTAGATGTAGACATTGCCAATAAGGTTAATGATCAGATTATTGTCGAAGATAAAGTTACAGGTCAAAGTATCCTTTCAATCGAATCGGCCGGTACAGGCAATGGAACTGACAGTGAAATATTAGTCAAAGCTCCCGTTGACACACCGGAAGAAAGTTTTCTTCTTGAGCCCAAAGAAATTAATGGTCAGAAGTATCGCGCTATCGATGAAGGAGCCAGGATTTATCGCTTGGCAAATGTCCAGAATGAAACGGAAAAAGATAAGCGAGATTGGTACTTGACTCCGTGTAAAGAAGGCGAGTGTCTGCCTGTAGAGGAGGAGCCAGAGCCGCCAGAACCTACGCCCGATCCCCCGGATCCCACTCCTCCGGATCCTCCAAAACCAGATAAACCTTCACCAGATAATCCTGGTCCGGCACTTCCTGTGTATTCGCCATCGGCTGAAGCGATTTTCGCAATGGCAGGTATGGGCTCGCAGACGGCTTTCTATCAAGGACAGCTGTCCGACTTAAGAGAACGTCTCGGAGAAATTCGTCGGGACGTACGCGGAGAAGTCAGAGAAGGTCTTTGGGCATCCGTCGGTGCTCAAAAAGATCGCATTGCCGGTTTTTCGTCAACATCTTTCAAATCTACCGTTTATCGATTTAACTTCGGATACGATACAGCGGTGGGTGAGTGGTTAATTGGCGGTAATTTCAAATATGCGAGTGCCAATCAAAAAACAAAGGACGCTTTCTTTAAAGCAAAAGGAGATGCCCACTCTGAAGGTTTGAATGCATACGCTGTTTGGCACAATGAGAAAGGATGTTATGCCGACTTGATTCTCAGTGCTGATCGTTATCACCAAAGGTTGAATACCTCAATGCTTGACGGCACCGGAGTCCGGGGAACGTATCGGAACTGGGGTGTCGGTGTTTCAGCCGAAGTCGGAAAGAAATCTTTTATCAACGTACAAAAGACCTGGTTCGTAGAACCTCAGCTTCAGCTGGCATACTACCGCATCCATGGAGATAACTTTACCTTGTCGAACGGAATGAAAGTTAAACAAGGCAATTTCAATTCATTGACCGGAAGGTTAGGCGTGGCCCTCGGTAGAGATATTAAGTCTTCTGAAGGTCAGGATAAAGGACAAGTCTATCTTCGCGCCGGTGTAAAGAATGAGTTTCTTGGAAAACAAAAAGTCTATATAAACGATGAAAGATTTTCCGATAAGTTGACCGGCAACCGAGTGTATTACGGCTTAGCTACCGATTGGCTAGTTAGAAAGAATCTTAAGGTTTACGGACACATAGAGCGTGAAAAAGGCGCTCACTATACCAAAGAGATTGAAGCTCAAGTTGGCTTGAAGTGGCAGTTTTAAATTCTGAAAGAGTTTACTCAGAGCTAGAGCCTAAAAGAACGTAACGTAAGTTGTTTGCCGGCATTCCAAAAAGCTTTGGTTGCCGGTAATCTTTTTGCGTTCGGAGAATGGTCTTTTTCTAACTTCGACGAGGTGTCGGTATTTGTGGCTTGATGGCGTCTAAATACAAAGGAAGAACGGAACTGAGAGTCCTAGGCAGATAAGAGCCATCCCGCATTAAAAATTTCGTATATCCCGGCTCCAATATTGTTGACCCATGCTCTTTTACTAAAGTTTAGCGTCCTAATTCAGACCGAAGTTGGTTAAACTCTAATCCAACACTATTCTTTGGCAGAATCATGTTTAAGACTCAAGAGTTTGCAAAGCTTTGCAGCACAACAAAAGAAACGCTGTTCCATTACGACAAGCTTGGTTTACTCAAGCCCGATCAGGTTTTAAAGAACGGTTATCGAAATTATTCCTACTCCAAGTTAATGGACTTCCATTTCCTTTCTTTTTTAAAAGATTCGGGAGCCTCATTAAAGGAAATTGAGGCACTCTGTCAGACCGGAACCAATAAAAAGAATGGATGTTCTTTGATACAAGCCTCCGAGAAGATAGAAGATCAAATTTCTAAGTTGGAAATAGAAAGAGTTTTTCTGAAAGAACTGGGTGAGTTGGCAGTAGAAGCGGTGGAAGCTCCTCTTGATTCTTTAATGGTTCAGAAAAACTCAAAACAAAGCTTCTTGCTTGTCAAAACAGAACCTCAGGAAATCTCCTCGGATACCGACTACAGTACAGTCCTAGAAAAAACTTTGACTTCTCCTGTACCGGTCCCTGTATTCGGAATCCTTTTGGATTCAAATGCTGCTAAAGAAGGACGCCTTGTGATCTTGGGTCTGCTTTTCTTAAAAGATACGGTTGACGTAAGCACCAAAATAAAAATTAAGAAAGGTCAATTTGCTGTCTGGTACGGCAGAGGAGACTTTGAAGCGAAGTGCAATGCGGTCAGCACAGTAATCAAAGAAATTGGTGATTCTGGTTTTGCCGTTGACGGCAACATCTTGTGCTTTAATGTTTTGGACGTGCTCTCCTCTAATAAAAAGGAAGCCTATTTCAAACTGATGATACCGGTAAGCTAGAAAAATGACCTTCGATCCTAAGAAAGAAGTGTTGGCGCGATTAGAAGAGTTAAAAGTGCCTTGTCAGATTCATGACCATCCGCCAATTTTGACGGTGGAAGAAGGAAGAAAGATAGCTGCCGGACTGTCCTCTTTATGCTGCAAATCTCTCCTTGTAAAGAATAAGAAAAAATTCTTTTTGATTGTCTTAGAGAGCAATAAACGTTTTGATTCCAAAGCCGCTGCAAAGCAAATTGGCTGCGGTCATTTGTCGTTTGCCAGTGCCGAAGACTTACGGAACAAATTGAATACTTTCGCTGGTGCAGTCTCCTTGCTGGGACTTCTTTATAACGAAGAAAAAGACGTTCAATTAATCTTTGACAAAGATGTGCTGAAAGCCGAGTATGTCGACTGTCATCCTTGTACCAATGACTGCAGTTTGAAAATCAGTGTGGCAGATATTATTGGTAAGCTCCTTCCTCAGCTTGGTATCGAGTACAAGACCATTCAGATGGCATAAGCGCATCAGAAGCAATTAAAGCAAAACGCCCACTAGACGGGCGTTTTGAGTCTAAGTTATAAGAAAATTAGAACTGATGGTTGATACCAACGAAGAATTCAACAGAGTTCTTGCCGAGCAAGTTATCCGGAATACCGTATCCATTGCCTTTACCGACATTGTCTCCTGAGAAGTTGAAGTGCAGAGAGCTATCCGGACCGGCTTCAATGGCATATCCAGCCTTGTCATCATTGAAGACAGCTTCTACGCCGCCGTAAATACGGGTGCGTTTAGACAGAGGATAGGCGTACTTGGTGCCCAAAGACCAAGCATCGGCTTTATCGACGGTCTGATTCTTCAAATAAGATGCAGATACCATCCATTTGCCACCCCACAAAGGAGTAGATGTTCCTAACTGAGCCATCCAGAAGTTAGCTGAGGCGTCTTCGTTATTTGTGAATTTCTTAGTAAATTGGACAACAGGTTTTGTAACACCGAAGTCATAGCTGGCAGCAAAATTTAAATACTGGTTGTTCCAACTTGCAGGTTGTCCGTTTGGACTGAACTTACGGAATAAGTAGCTGCCCATGATGGAGAAGTTGCCATGATCAAACTTAGCTGCGTAGTTGTAAATATTTCCTTTGCTGTTGGAGTCCTGCGATCCGGCAGCGTCCGTATGTTCGCCTAAAGCGACATAGAAGAAATTAGTAAGTCCGAATGGTGTCGGAAGAACATACATCAAGGAGTTGTCTGCACGGACTAAATTGCCGTCTTGACCAGTAACAGCGGCTGAACCCGGGAAGAAGTAAGGAGAGTCGGAAGAACCGAGGCTCAATTCTGTCGGGTCAAACATAGCAAATACTAAGAAGTGCGGAGTGTATTGACGACCGAAGGACAATTGACCGTATTTGCCACGGACACCGACGTTAGCTTCACGGCTGAATGCTTTTCCGTCATTTCCGAATGTTGCGCTGCCGTTATCAGCTAAGAAAGCGTTATCTAAATTGAAGAAAACTTCTACGCCGTTGCCAAGATCTTCGGTTCCTTTAATGCCCCAGTGGGAAGCGGTGAGACCGCCGCTCTTAATAGCTGTTTTCCATTCCCCGCCTGTAGCGTTGACGGCTACATATTCGTCAACTGCGCCATAGATTTCAACATTGCCGGCAAATGCAACAGAGCAAATTGCGGAGGAACAAAGTAATGCAAGAGTCTTTAATTTCATTTTTAACTCCTTGGTTTGAGTAGTCATAGTTCTTATTTTCCACTTTCTTATTTTTCGACTGTGTTAGATGGAAAACAGATAATTCATTGTTCCTCAGCTTGGAGACAAAAACTGTTAAATAGTTAACGCTACTCAGAAGTTTTGAGATTTTCAGGATGGGTCTTTCTTGAGGGACAAGTTGTTCGATACGAAGATAAGTAACGGCATCAGATCCGCTACTTCTTCCGACTTCTTGCTTACCTTCATCCCAAGGACTCTCTCATAGATAGAAAATTAAGGAATCTTTGCAGAAAAAGTGTTGGGAAATAGAAGATTTTGAAAGAGACATATCTTATTCGGAGGTAACAAGTGATTTTTGGAGAGTTTTGACTTCCTCCAAAGGTAATCCTGTAGCCTGAGCGATGGATTCCAGCGGGACGTTGCCGATTTTAAGGAAATTTTTTGCAATTTCAATGGCTTTTTTTAACGCTTCTCTTTCTGCTATGACCTGTTCGATGCCTTTCATTTCTCTTACTCCTTCCTCAGTTTCTTTGAAAAATTCAACTCGTTCTTTCAATATCGCATTTTTCATCTGTTCTGCTCCTTTCGCATTGAAATCGCTCATCAGCTCTCCAATGGGATCGTTGCCACGGTAAGTTCCATTAACAAAAATGAATCTGGTTCCGTCATCAAAATCCGAATTGTCCTCTAAAAAAGCTCTTTTTACCTGATAGGCGGGAAGGCCTTGTTTTTTCAGGTCATATTCCAGGATAAAGATAACATAGGTATCCGGAAGTTTGGCAAAATCTTCTCCGCTTGTGAGATTATTTGTATCCAGCAAAGAACTGTGATAGCGCGCTCTTCGATAAAGACACCGTCTTTTGGCTCTTTGTACTTCGATATTAATTAAGTTTCCATTTTCATCTGTAGCGACTGCGTCAAGGCATGCATTTCTGTTTTCAACGGTAAGGTACCGTTCCTGAGTGAAAATTTCTTGAATCTTTACTTCTGGAATATTGAGTTGCTTGAAAATGCCGTTGATAACGGTTTCGATGTACTTTGGATTACCTCGGAAGCACAGTTCGAAAAAGCTGTCATCCATGAGACGCGCATGCCGAATGTACTCTAGTGCTTGTTCTTTTCTAGTTTTACTGTTCATATTATTCAAAGAGTAAGAAAAATTTTTCTCGTGAGATTTAAACCAAAGTTTTGAAGAAATTCTACTTAATGACCCACCTGTTGTCTAGGTGGAAAAGAAAAGCAAATTAGATATAGGTGTCAGCTTTAATGCTGTAAGCTTGAAAACTTGTAGTGAGTGATAGAGATGATGGGAGAGTCGCTTATATATTGAAAGTGCTTATTCACTTTTGTTCTCCGTCTTTCTTTTTGGGAGGCTTTTTATTATCGACGAAAAAGAAGGACGGCGCATTCCCTCTGTCTGTTTTCCTAGAGACATCAGAGCTTTTTTGCAGCATAGTTAGCACCTATTGAAAAATTATGGAAATTAAGAAGCCGGCCTTAACGCAGTCGGAGTTTTTTACGCTAAACGGGGTTTTTCCTGAAGGAAAAAAGTAGTGTTAGTCAGTTAACAGAGTTTTTCAGACGTGTGCTTTATATTGGATAGTAGCTTGTTAAAAGCTTACAAATCTAATTAGCCTCATCTCAAGGAGAGCGTCAATGCAAAATGTAGACAGACCTAAAGCTCTAAAGCCATTGATGGAAGCTGCCACGGCCTTAAATAATCCTATTCTTCAGAAAGCAAAAGAAAACGGCAAGAAAGTCGTCGGTTTTTTATATCAGGAAACTCCGCTTGAAATTATTACGGCTGCAGGTGCAGTTCCATATTTCATTCGCGGAACAGGTTCCGACGGAACGGAATACGCTGATGCATTTTTCCGCAATTTAGCTTGTAATTATGTTCGTCATACTTACAACCAAATCTTGAATGACCAACTCGATTTTCTTGACGGCGCAGTCTTTTATAACAGCTGCGACCATGCTCGCCGTATTTATGATAACTGGCTGACCGTCCCCGGAAATCCTGTTTATCACTTCATCTATATTCCTAAGAAGCGCGGAGATCTCGCTAAGGCCTTCTATAGAGAAGAAATCGAAAAATACATCAAAGCTACCGAAGAAAAGTTCGGCGTCAAGATTACTGACGAGGACCTCAGAAAAGCCATCAAGCTTCATAATGAAACACGCCGCCTTCAGGCGGAACTTTATGAAATGCAAAAAGGCGATGAGGTTTATCTCAAGGGCTCTGAATTAATTGCCGTGATGATGGCCGGCATCTCTATGCCTTTGGAAGACTACAACGAATTGCTTAAAGAACTTATTGCCGAACTTAAAGCACAAGGACCGCAGTACAAACCTGCTATTCGTCTCCTCTATACAGGCGGTCATGCTGACAGTCAGGAATTTTTTGAAATCTTGGAAAACCAAGGCGGACAAATTGTCGTAGATAACCTCGGTTTCGGCAGCCGTTCTTCCGCAGTCTTGATTGATGAAGAAAAGGCTCCGTTGGACGCCATCATCGATTATTACTTCGATGAAATGCCGGCCGCTACCCGTCAAATGCACACTCAAGATGAAAGACTTGACCGGCTTGGTAAGCTAGTTGAAGATTATAAAGTTGACGGGGTTATTTCCTCACGCATTTACATGTGCGATATGTGGGCTTTTGAGCAGTACCTCATGCGCGGATATTTGGCAGAAAAAGGTATCCCCGGTCTTGAATTAGAAGTCGATTATGTCCCGGATTCCCAAGGACAGATTAGAACTCGTGTTCAGGCCTTTGTTGAAAGTCTGAAATCTCAAAAGAACCTCTAATCCAGGAGAAGAATAATGGCTGATTTATCCCAATTAACCGGTGTCGAAAGAACCAAAGAATACAGAGACAGATTAGAAGGTGTGTTGAAGTTCTTCGAGTCTCTTCCGGAAGAACAAAGAAATCCGGTTCAGATCGCTGTGGTCCAGTTAATGAAAGATCACAACGAAAAAATGATTGACGCTTTCGAAAACAAGAAGCCTTTGATGTGCACTTGGTACGGCAACTGCCAGGAAATCCTCGCGGGTATGGGTGTGGTTTATTACAACCCGGTTTTCGATTTGATGTTTCATCTTGGCTTGACTGATTATGCCGACGCTAAAGAATGCGACAAGTTCAATTTGGACGACAAGATGTGCTCTTTGGTTAGATATGCCGTCTATTCCATGGAAAACAGACTTCATCCGCGTCCCGATTGCTTCGTTGCTATGGCTGAACCATGCGATGGCCAACTGATGCTTCACCAGGCATTTGCCCGTTCCGAATTCTTGAAGGGCGTTCCTGTTTATACCATCGACCCAAGCTATGGTCATACAGATAAAGACTTCGAATATGTAGCCAAACAGCTCAAAGAAATGATTGGCTTCATCGAGAAGAATACCGGCGCTAAGTATGACTTCGAAAAAGTCAAAGCAGTGGTTGAAGAAACCAATAAACAGTATGAAATTTGGAAAGAAGTCAACGAATACATGAAGGCATCTCCGGCTCCGATGCCGTCCTTTGTAATCGGCGACGTTTTCTGGGCTTTAACTCAGCATTTGCCGGCAGGCGATCCGAGAGCTACCGGTTTGATGGCAGCCGTTCGCGATGTTGCTAAAGCAAACGTCGAAAAAGGCGTAGGCCCGGTCATGAACGAAAAAATCAGATTGTTCTGGCCTGACTTGAATCCGCTCTGGGGCGAAAAACTCGGTAATTGGCTTGCCGAAGAATGGAATGCCGTTGTGGTTAACTCCTTCCAAGGTTTGAGCCCATACACTCCGGTCGATACTTCTACGGAAGAATCTATGCTCTTCGGTTTGGCCCGCAGAAATGTCGCAGAAGTTCCGATGATTCGTCAGGGAAGAGGCTGGGTTGACGTTGTTGTTGACGATTTGACTCAGGCTATCCAGGACTACAACATTGATGCCGTATTGTTCTCCGGACATATGGGTCATAAAGATCAGGCCGGTATTAACCAGTTCATGAAGAAAGTTTGCAAAGACATGAAGGTTCCTCTTCTGACTTTGACTACAAGCTTGTTCGATGAACGTTTTACTCCGATCGAGAAAGTTAAGAACGATATTTCGAACTTCTTGAGTGCCAACGGCTTCGAGAAGAATGCCAAGAAATAACAAAGAAGATATCAAGAAATAAGAAAGGTGCGAAATGCTGTTTATAGGTTGTGACTTAGGCTCGACAACCGGCAAGGTTGTCATTATGGATGAATCTGAAAAGATTCTCGGGAGCTCCATCGTGCGTTCTTCCAGAGGTCCGAAGAAGACAATGGAACACGCTTTAGCAGAAGCCATGCAGAAAGCCGGAATTAATGAAGTCGATCCGGCAACGGGTTTCCCGAAGGATGCTTACGTGGTAGCTACCGGCTACGGCCGAGGATCCGTTGAAAACATCAATGAAGAAATCTCCGAGATTTCCTGTCATGCCCGGGGAGCAACCTATTTGCGGCCGACAACTCGCACCATTATCGATATCGGCGGTCAGGACTGCAAAGTCATTTCTGTTGATGAAACAGGCCGAGTATTGGAATTCCAAATGAATGACAAATGCTCGGCTGGTACTGGCAGATTCTTTGAAGTGATGGGCCGTGTGTTGGATTTAAGTTTGGAAGATTTGGCTGCTGAGGCTTTAAAGTCTGACAAACCTTGTGCTATTTCTAAGCAGTGCAGCGTTTTTGCGGAATCGGAAGTTATCTCCTTGGTTAACAATGACGTTCCGCTGCCAGATATCGCGGCCGGCATCCATGAATCGATTGCCCGCCGAATTCACGGCATGGCCTATAAGGTCGGGATCGAAGAAGATGTGGTTCTGACCGGCGGCTGCGCACAGAATAAGGCGCTCCAAAAAGCTTTGGAAAAGAGACTGAAGATGAAGCTTGGCCATATGGACGGCGATCCTCAGCTTGCCGGAGCTTTAGGCGCAGCATTGTTTGCAAAAGAAAAAGCATTAAAGAAGGCATAGCATGGAAAGACTGAATGTTTGGGATTCGCTGCTGGCTCAAGCAAGAAAAGGCGGCTGCCCGATTACAAAAGAACAAGAAGCTTCTTTCTCAACACGATCTAACTTTGTGCTGAAAGGAAATACTGCTGTTGATTTGGGCGAGAATCCTGAACAGTCTTTCCTGACCTTTTCTGAGTCTCCGTCAGAATTTGACAGCGGGGTCTATTTGGTAGGAAAGGACGTCAATGAGCTGAGCGGAAGTCAGCCTTTGGCACTGCAGCTTAACGTAGTCGGATGCGAGGATAACGATGAGCTTTTGTACCTAATCATTCAAAACCTGAAAAGAGAGCTTCAGGTCAAGGATGTGATGGTCAAAGGCTCTGCAAACAAAATCTGGCTTCGGTTTTCCAAGAAAGCTATCGAAGGCGGCATGGACCTCTTTCAATTAGGATCGGTACTTTTATTCCGGCTGCAAGAGGAATTTACTGAACTGTCATTAATCCAAATTCTGTTTGTAACGGAAAACGGATCTGTCTTTGACACGGTACGCATTGCTTCCGAAGAATGGAATAAGCAACAGGAAGCCTTGAAGGCTGCAGTTTGGGACAAGCGCGGATTCAATTTCAAAGAATGTCATGTACTTGGACATTGCGGGAAGTGTTCGGATAAAAAACTTTGCGCCAATGTCCGTAAGGTAGAACGCATTCTTACCCTGAAGAGAAAAGAGAAAGAAAATGAGTGAGCAAAGAGTAATTGCAGTTTGCGGGAAGGGCGGCGTCGGTAAGACGGCATTCACTGCAATGCTGACAAAAGTGTTGATGAACGAAGTTCCGGGGAAACTGCTGGTGGTCGACGCTGATCCGGCTCTCGGTCTCAACTACGCCATTGGCCGAGAAAGTGAAGTCACTATCGGCTCCATCCGTGAAATGGTTCTGGAAAAAGCGGAAAAAGGCACTAAGAAAGATTTAGAAGAACTGGCTGACAGTGTTGAGTATTTGACTGCGCAGGCTTTGGATGAAAATGAGAAGTTTTCTTTCTTGGCTATGGGCCGTATGAACACTATCGGGTGCTTCTGCTCTGTTAACGACTTGCTCAAAGGCGCTATTGAAAACATCATGCATTCTTTCGATGTTGTGCTGATTGACGGCGAAGCCGGGCTAGAGCAAATCAACCGTCAGGTAATCGAGAAGATTGATACGCTGATATTAGTGACTGATACCTCCTTCAGAGGATTGCAGACGGTACGTCATATCAAAAAGATGGTTGACGAAGGCTTAGTTCCGGCTTGCAAAAACTTAGGCGTCGTTTTTAATCGAGCCCAGTCCGATGTGACAAGCTTTAAAGAGTTTGCGGAGAAAGAACATATCAACGTGATAGGGTCGGTTCCCTACGATAAGCAAGTGGAAGAATTCGATCTTGCGGGCCGTCCTTTACTTGAACTGCCCGATGACAATCAAGCGGTTTTAGCCGTGAAGGATTGCTTGAAGTGTGCGGGAGGAGCCGTTAGGTAAATTTATCATTCCTTGTTGGGAATCTCTTTATTGAGGCTGGAGACAATCCGGCCTCTTAAATTATCTGCCTCTGTTTTTCTGTTTTCCCACCAGTCAAAGACATCGGAGAAAAGGGCGCCGTGAATAAGCAGGAATTTTCCATCCTTCTTCACCAGTCCTCGGTTTGCCCATTCACTTAGCTGTAAAGAGACAGATGTTCGGCTCGAGGAAATAATTTTGCTGAGCATCACGGTGTTGAGCTGAACCGGAAGAGGATTCCAACCGTCGGCTTTGATTGGGTAATAGGCTTTGATTAAGGCTTGGAAGAGTGATACCAATCTCATATCAACTTCCATAGTGAAACAAGCAAGAAGCGCTTCAATCTGGCTTTCTTGTTTCTTGACTATGTGGGCAGTGAATATGTCCAAGATTTGGGTATTAGCCGTGATTTCTCGGTGCCAAATTTCGTAGGGCAGGAACAGTGCCTCACCATCTTTAACGACGTAAGCGCTGACATTGGCTACGGTGCAAGAGGCGCCGTCGATGTCTCCCATACATCTTTTGGGAAGAATTAAGGCAAATACATGTTCCTTATCGTTCCAGTCCCAAAAGCGATAGAAGCACAAACCTTTCAAAAGGTACCCAATTTCTCCGAACGGGCCGCCATGGAGGAGTTCTTGGCCTTTTTTGATTTTTCTCTTCTCACCGTATTTGAAGAAGATTTCCTTTATTTCCGGAGGCTCCTCCGAGTGAATCCACTGTTGTCCGAATACGATTTGGCGCAAATCTACCCCCGACTAAATAAACACCGTCTGTTGATAACTATATAGCAATTTGCTTGAGTTCCCAAGTGTTCATAGGGTTTAGGAGAGGCCGATTTTTTAGGCTTCGACTCAAACAAAATTAAGAAAAAGAACCGAGGCGTACGGCGTGTAAGTAGAATGGAAAGAAGAAGAATTTTGGAATGGCAAATGACAGAAAAGGCCTTGAAAGACTTACCGCTTGGAACCTCTGATTTCGCTGCTTTACGAATGTCGGACGAGATCTATGTCGATAAAACCAACCTCGTTTTTGCGTTAGCCTCTAAACGAAGGAAATATTTCCTTATCCGGCCTCGAAGATTCGGGAAGTCTTTGCTAGTTTCAACTTTTGAGTCTTTGTTCAAGCATGGTTTAAGAGATTTTCACGGCTTGGATATCGAGCGGCTCTGGACAGATGACAAAACTTACAATGTAGTTAGGCTGGATTTTTCTGAGGTTAAGCCTCTATTCGGACTACAGAAATTTACGGATGATTTGCGAGATCGTCTGGTTGATAACTTTTCACCATTTGGTTTCGCTTACAAACCTGATAACACCACAATATTTAGCCAGTTGTCTGCGTGGATGAAGACTCAGCCGGTGAATTCTCTGGTCCTGCTAATCGACGAATACGATGCTCCTTTAACATCCTCTTTATTCGATCCGGAGCTTTTTACCTCTGTCAGGAACGTACTATCCGAGTTTTATTCCGTATTGAAGTCCAATGATCAGATTTTGAGGTTCGTCTTTATTACCGGCATTACAAAATTCAATAAAACTAATATTTTTTCCGAGCTTAATAACTTGGATGATATTTCGTTAAGTCCTCGATTCGGAAGCTTGCTTGGCTATACCCGTGAGGAGCTCCAAACATATTTTTCAGGCTATTTGGATCAGGCTTCGGATGCACTTTGCCTCTCACAAGAAAAACTTTTGGAGAAGCTGACTACCCAATATGATGGATTTTGCTTTGAAAGAACCGCCAAAAGCAAAGTTTTTGCGCCTTGGTCCTTGTTGAAATTCTTTTCTGAGCCTGAAAGCGGCTTTTTGGACTACTGGTTCGAAAGCGGTGGCAAGCCGTCCGTATTGTTGGGTTATTTGAAATCCCATGCTCTTCGGAATCCGGAAGAATACTGCCGCGAAAAAACCATTTCGTTGGCCTCTTTGGAAGGATCCTCGGACGTAGAAGGCTTGTCAGATCTTGGTCTTCTGACACAGGCAGGATATCTAACAATTAAGACAATAAAGTATACAGACACGGTTTACCTGGACTATCCCAACCAAGAAGTAAAACGCTCGATGGCTCAGCTGTACCTGGAACAACTTCTTCGCGGCAGAGTTGCAGGTCAGGTTGGAGCGGGACCGATTGTGCGTGTGCTGAAAGAAGAGTCGCCGGAATCCGTCTTCCATATCCTTAATCGATTATTTTTGGCAGTCGACTATCATCGTTATCCGGTTAAGGATGAGGCTTCTTTGCGGGCCTATGTCCAGGTGTACTTTGCCGGTGCCGGCTTAAAGCCAAAAATTGAGAGTCACAATGCCCATGGCAGAAGCGATTTGGAAGTTCAAGCGAGTGATAGGTTGTGGATTTTTGAGTTCAAGGTAGTCAGAGACGAGCATGCCGCAGATGAAGAACTGAAGGAAGCTATAGATCAGGTCACAGCTCGACACTACGGCGAGCAAGAAAACTATCTAGAACTAAAAAAGATTGTCCTGGTATTCTCCATCAAAGAAAGACAATTTGTCCGCTGGGCGCAAGCATGAGCCGAGAGGAACGATAAGATGAAGGCTTATAGGTAACGTCAGCCTCTCATTTTTAAGCAAAAAACCGCAAAGTTCAGTGCCTTGCGGTTTTTGGTTCGACTATCAAATTCGTTAATCAGGCTACTTCATGTTTTCTGTGGCATGAAGTGCAGCGTGTCTGCCAGAGAAGGCTGCAAATCCAAAGGCGTGTCCAGAAGACCAAGTTGTGTATGTTGGTCCAACCATGTTGGAAACTTCTAATCCTGTGGCATAAAGACCTTTGATTGGTTTGTTATTCTTATCCAGAACTTGATGATTTCTGTTGGTGACAAGGCCGCCGTAAGAGCTGAAATAGTAGGCTTTGAGCTTGATGGCATAGAGTTTCTTGGTGTTAAGCGGACGCATGTAATTCTTCAACTTAAAGAATTGACCATCATGCTGTACTTCACAACCTTTATTGTAGGCAGAAACCGCGGCGGCTAGATTTGCTTCCGGAACGCCAATTTCTTTAGCCAATTGTTCAACGGAGTCAGCGGCTTTGAAGTTGTCGCTGTCGGCGGCCAAAGCTTCATCGATATCTTTCTGAAGGTTAGGAAGTTTTTTGCCAACCGGTGCCAATACGCCAATGCCGGAATCAATGCCTTTGTCCATCATGTATTTGACTTGAGAGTCATCAAAGATGCTCCAGGCATAATGGCCGTGCTGTGCATAAATGGCATTGGCCGCTTGGCTGAAAGAGAAGGCGACGTCTTCGTTGGCGAAACGGTTGCCGTCTGAGTTGACCCAAAGAGCTGACGGTTGCCAAGAAGTTGTGTAGAGGTCGCTTAAGAACTTGATGCCTTTGCCTTCTGTTCCTAAATGGCCAACGAAAGAGACTGGTCCCATCTGTGCGCCTGCATTCAAGGCCATTTGAATACCGTCGCCGGTTTTGTTCATGTTGACCGAAGACTTCCAGCCTTCCGGATCTCTATGGGCCCATTCAGCGATTTTCTTAGGATCGTCACCAAAACCGCCGGAGGCTAGGATAACGGCCTTGGCTTGAATGATGTATGTATCGCCTTTCTTGTTGGCGGCTTTGGCGCCAATGACGTCTCCTTTGTCGTTCTGAATGAGTTCTGTAGCGGGAGTGCTCGTCTTAGTATCGACGCCCAGTTTGTCCGCACTGTCTTTTAACCCTTTGATAAGTCCGGCACCGTGATTTGTTCCTTTGTAGTCGCTGATGACATGCCATGTGGCCTCTTCCCACGGCGTCATTCTGACGACTTCGAATTTGATGCCGTGATCGGTAAGCCAAGCGATGTTTTCACCGGAGCCTTCTACATAATCTTTGGTTTTTGGTCCGTCAATAACGTAGAAGTGCTTTTCCATCAAGGTTTTGAATGCTTCTTCCTTTGTCAAGGTGTCGCTTCTGAGACGATTTAGTTCGGATTCGACGGCAAAAAGACCTTCAGCGAATTGAGAACTGCCGCCAACCATAGGATTCTTTTCCAGCAGGATGACTTTCTTTCCTTTTTCGGCACTTTGCACGGCAGCTGTTAAACCTGCGGAACCGGCTCCGATGACAAGCACATCAGTGCTGAGCTTATATTCGGCAGCATTTGCAAAAGCCATGAGGCAAGAGGAAACGGCACAGACCAAGATTGTTTTATTCATGTTGACTCCTTGTGATTGCGGTGTTTAAGGCAATAGTAGATCCTCTGGCTTTGTGTAAATGTTCAATGTTTAACGTTGATTTTTATCTCCTCTTAGATTGTTCAACGGTTAACGCTAGATGAGTAGATCCATTTCGTTTAGGTCCAAAAAATAACTTTATTGCGCATAAAAATGAAAAAGTTGCAAGAAGAATATGGCGTTGAAAGAGAAGCTGAGAGACTAGCCGCGATGTTTGCTGCTTATATGCAACATATTGAATTTTAAAAAATTCTAAAGTTGACTATTCATTTTTTACATGTTTTAATGCGCCTGCCTGAGGACGTATTCCTCGTTTTCGATGGTGTTTCAATGACTGAACAATTAAGAAATCGGCTGAGCTGCATGGCTTTTTTCTTTGTTGCCGGCGGTACATATTCAGCCATTATGGCGTATATGCCTTCAATCAAGGTGCATACTCAAACAACCAATGCACAAATCGGAACGGCTCTATTTTTCTTCGGAGTCTTTTCTTTGATTTCCTTGCTCTTAAGCAAAAAGATTCTGGAAAAACTTGAATCAGCTTTGGTGATCTTCCTTTGCACAGTTTGGATTTCTCTCTGCGTTTGTGCCATTGCCTTTGCATCCAGCCCGGTACAGCTATATATGTGTTTCGGCGCGATTGGTCTTGGCGTAGGCTTGATCGATGCGGCCGTCAATATGCAGGGAATTTTGTTTGAACAAAGACATAATCAGCAGGCGCTTAATCTGTTTCATGCCTTGTACAGCGCCGGAAGTCTTGTTCTATCCATTATTGCGGCTATTGCGGCTTCTGCGGCACTCAAAGCGGAAGTTTTTTTTCCTTGTGTCGCGGGGCTATTTGTTGCGATTGGGATCTTTTCAAAACCGGGTCTTCTCGCTGATCACAAAAAAGTTGAAGACAAGGAAGCAAAGCCTGAGTCTGAACGCAAAATTCCGTTCTTTGTAATTGTTTGCGGCCTGTTAACGCTCTTGGCATATTCTTCTGAAGGCTCTGTAGCAGAATGGGGACCTCTTTATATTGTTGAAGAAAAAGATGCTCCTATAGCACTTGGCGCACTGGTTTACGGAGTTTTTTCAGCAATGAGTTTTATAGGGAGATTGTTTGCAGATCCGATCAGAAAAAAGGTTGGCTCTTTCGTACCAATTAGAATAGGGTTGGTGGTTGGCCTTTGTGGAATGCTTACGGTTCTTTTCGCACAATCGGCCTATCTTTGCTTGTTCGGCTATGCGTTGCTGGGAATCGGTTTGGCACCGGTAGTTCCGACGTTATTCAGTTTAGCCGGTTCCATCCCGGGAATCTCTCCTCAGCGGGCCAGTTCTACCGTTGCATTTCTTGCTTACGGGGGTTTGCTTTCCGTCCCTCCGTGCATCGGATATTTGGCACAAATTAGCTCGCTGCACTCCGCGCTTTTCCTGGTGGTAGCTTTTCTGGTTGTTATTTTTGCGGCATCTTTGGTTCTCCGAAGACTTTTTGTGAAGTCTGGAGGCAAAGCGTAATCGAAGGCTCACGCAATCAATCGCATGATTGCAAAAAAACACCGCAGGTGGCTCGAGCCATCTGCGGTTAAGTGCCTAATTCATTAAGGCAATCCCCATTAACTAACTACCCACGAGGCTGGCCTCGATCAAGGAGTTGAATCAAGTTTGATTCAGTAAGTAGAACTATACATTAATTGAGAATCATTATCAATTAATAAATATAAGTATTTACCCTTATTTCAAACTTTTATGTTCGGTTACAGAGTTTTTTCGTCCGGCGCTGTAATCTGAATCGTAGATTGTTCATTAATGATGGAGAATTGATCTTTGAATGAGCCGTGAAAACCGGAAACTATTACTACCAACAAGCAGAAATTAGAAAAATAGAAAAGCATTGCCCACCAATTCCTATATCTTGTTTTTGCCAATTTCTGGTCTGAAAGATTCCTGGGACGGCATCTCTTACTCTATTACTACAAGTATTCCAAAATTTTTAAATCCGGAATCTCTTGGCGCCCGATAGATAGTAGAAGATTTTAGCTGTTTTGTCCCTAAAAAATTTGCATCTAAGCGCCTAAAGCTTTACTACAAAGAAATTGACATCCTCCTCTTCGTGAACGAAGAGGATTCCCTACCACCACTACAACAGCCGTAGCCTATTGTTG
>NZ_CABSJB010000020.1:0-51518 GCF_902477955.1 uncultured Turicimonas sp.
CTTTCCATTTTTCTTGCAGGACTGTTTTGTACTCAATTACAGGCAGCCGGTGCAGCTCCTGCTGCCTGTAATTGAGTACAAAACAGTCCTGCAAGAAAAATGGAAAGTATTGTTTTTTTCACTTGGTTTTCACCTTTAAAAATCAACTGCCTTGGCACAATTTGGAAGGGTATGTAATTTTAGAAAGAAAAAATTTTTTCTTGATTAATTTTGGGCAATCGAACGTCTGCAACATATTAAATTTGAGAGATTCCTTAGAAAGTCAAAGCGTCAAGTCGGAAATGAAGCAGGAAAATCGAAAAGCTAAAAAGTTTTCAAAATGAGTAAAATTCGATTAAGAATTTTGGATGCAAAAAATGGCAGAAGAACAAGACGATTTAAAAATATCCGAAAACATAAGAGCTGAACTTAGGAGAGGTGCTTCTGATTTTATCGGAGAGGGCCGAGCATATTACGTTTACTTTATTTCTAAGGATAAATGCGTCGGTTCGGCAAAGATGACCGCCGAATTTGTCATTCCTGTACAAGTCTCCTCCAGAACTAAAAAAGAAGATGCCAACTACCAAAGAATTCTGGCTGTTATGGAGGAAGATCTTAAATGCCTGGCTGGTCTTCTGGATGAATCGGGTGAAAATCGCGGAGAAATCGAGCATGATGTTTCGGATCTTTGGATTATCAAGAAGAGAGGCCGGCCTCTTGTAGCATCTAAGCCTTTAGCAAGAACTACTATTCTTTTAACGGAAGAAGATAAAGAAAAATTAAAAGAACTTGGTGGTTCGGCGTGGATAAGAGATCAAATTCGCAAGGCTTATAACGAATCAAAAGCATCAGAAGAATAACTTACAGGCACAATTGGTCTTATAAAAATGGAAGAATTAAACGAGTTGTTTTATCGGGATCCTTACTGCCAAGAATTTGAAGCAGAGGTCCTTTCTTGTACTGTTGGTAAAAAGGGTTTTGATGTAGTCCTAAGCGATACGGCTTTCTATCCGGAAGGAGGCGGCCAACCTTCCGATCTAGGAACTTTAGGCGATGCCAAAGTCTTATTCGTAAAAAGACAAAATGGACAAGTCGTCCATCAGACGGACAAAGAGCTGAAAGTCGGAGAAATAGTCAAGGGAAAAATTGACTGGGCACGCAGATATGACAACATGCAGAATCACTCGTGCGAACATATTTTTTCAGGCTTAGTCAATAGAAAATATGGCTTCAATAATGTTGGTTTCCATATGGGAGAAGATGTCCTAACCGTTGATTTTGACGGTTATCTTACTCCTGAGCAGTTGGCCGAAATGGAAGAATTGACCAATGCGGCTTTCAGAAAAGGACAAAACATTCATATCTTTTTCCCAAGTGAAGAAGAACTCAAAGCGTTGGATTTCAGAAGTAAGAAAGAACTTAAGGGAAAAGTTCGAATTGTTGAATTCCCGGAGGCTGATATCTGCGCCTGCTGTGGTACTCACGTAAAAAATACAGCGGAAATTGGGTCTTTTAAAATACTTTCTTCCTTTAAGCATAGAGGAGGGACAAGGGTTGAGTTTGCCGCCGGTAAACGCTTGATCAATTACATCAATATGCTCTTAAGAGAAAGTGCATCCTGTGTAGAACAGTTATCTGCTAAACCTCAAGAAATCTCCAGTGCTTTAAAACAGCTGTATTCAGAAAAGAATCAGCTGACAGAAAAACTTTCGAAGAAATCGGAAAGGATTATGAATTTGATTTCTGATTCTCTTCCTTCTGAAGGAAAGTTATTGTTCGTTTCAGAAGCGGAATTAACTCCTTTTGAGATAAAGGTCTTCTGCAATCGTTTGTCCGAGAAAAAGAATTTCGAATCCATTCTTGTTCTATCAGAACAGGCGGAGAAAAAACTCTTTAATTACATTCTTTTCTCTAAAGAACCGAATTTGGTGACTCTATCGAGAGAGTTAAATAAAGAACTGAATGGCCGAGGCGGGGGCAAGCCTCCTTTTGTTCAAGGTTCCTTTGCTGCTACTGAAGAGATAATTAAAAAAGCTGTTGAAGCAAAATTAGGATGACTTCTGGACAAGACTAAAAAGAAAAAGCACTGCCGGAAAAATTCGCAGTGCTTTTTTTGTCTGGAAGCGGATTATTTCGACGGCTTCCAAGTTAAAAGCCTTAAACCATTGGCGACAACAATCAAACACGTACCTGTGTCAGCAAATACTGCCATCCACATCGTTGCCATTCCTAAGAAGGTCAGAGCAAAGAAAATGGCTTTAATGGATAAAGCAATAATGATGTTCTGACAAAGAATTTTGAAAGTTTCCTTGGACAGTTCAATGAATGCGGGAAGCTTTCTCAAGTCATCGTCCATTAACGCAACATCGGCAGTTTCAATTGCTGTATCTGTTCCGGCTGCACCCATGGCAAAACCGATATCTGCACGAGCAAGTGCAGGGGCGTCATTAATACCGTCACCGACCATCCCTGTGACGTCTTTCTTAGCGTAGCGGTCAACAAGATGTTGTTTCTCTTCCGGAAGAAGATTTCCTTTAGCCATTTGAACGCCAACTTCCTTACCGATTCTTTCAGCGGTTTTAGAATTGTCTCCGCTTAAAAGGACGGTCTTTAAACCGAAAGAGTTAAGTTTTTCGATTGCTTCTTTGGAGTGAGATTTAATCGAATCTGCGACCCCGAAGCAAGCCAATACCTTCTTGGAACTGGCTAGAACCAACGGAGAAAAACCTTTTTCGGCCAAAGCAGAGAATTTGTCTCGGATGGCTTGGCTCTGGAGCAGATAGCGATCTAAACCTTTTAAATTGCCCAAATAATATTCGGTCCCTTCAATTGTTCCCACTACGCCTTGTCCCGGAAGGGCGGTAAAGTCACTAACCTCGGCAAGTTTAGAACCATGAAGTCCGTGAGCCGCGGCATGGTCGGAGACAGCTTTACTTACCGGGTGAGAATTTCTTTCTGCTAAAGCCGCAGCTAGAGCTAATACGGCATTCGGATCCTCGTCTGTCAGCATCTCAACTTCTTGAACCTGAGGCTTGCCTTCAGTAATAGTGCCGGTCTTGTCGAAAGCAATAAGCTGAAGTTTTCTTCCTTTTTCCAAATAGATTCCGCCTTTAACTAATATTCCGCGCTTTGCCGCGTTAGCCAAACCGGTGACGATTGTTACAGGAGTAGAAATTACCAAGGCGCATGGACATGCAATAACCAGCAAGGTAAGGGCCTTGTAAATCCAGCCGTACCAATCTCCGTCGAGTGCGAGGGGAGGAATAACGGCTGTGGCTAAAGCAATTAAGAAAACCAGAGGGGTATAGACTTTAGCGAAGCTGTCAACAAATCTCTGAGTGGGTGCACGAGAACTTTGAGCTGATTCAATGGCGCTGATAATTCTCGCAGGCATTGAGTTCTGAGCTGTTGATGTTGCTTCGTAAATAAGCTCTGAATTTTCATTCAAAGAGCCCGCAAAAACAGCATCGCCGGGTTTCTTATCTACCGGAAGACTTTCTCCGGTAATTGCACTTTGATTCAACGAAGAATTACCTGAAATGACTTTGCCGTCGACAGCTAGTCTTTCTCCGGGCTCAACTCGAACGGTGTCGCCGACACGGACATCATCGGCTTCTATTTCTTCCCATTTACCGTCTTTTTGCACCGTAGCTTTTTGAGGAGTCATGGAAAGGAGGGAGCGGATGGCGCCTCGTGCCTTATCTAAAGAAAGCTGCTCAATAGCTTCGGAAATTTCAAAAAGAACCATGACCATAGCAGCTTCGGCCCAGGAACCGATTAATACGGCTCCGGTTACGGCTACGGCCATTAGGGCATTCATGTTAAAGTTGAGGTTCTTAATGGCAATAAAGCCTTTTTTATAAGTTCCTATACCGACAAAAAGGATGGCTGCAACGGCCAAGGCCATTGAAATGTATTCATTTAAATTCAACAGCTCGCATGCTTCCGAACCAAGAGCAAGAATCAAGCAGAAAATATATCTCCACCAATTGATTTTGGTCGGTTTAAATTCCGAGAGACTGGTTTTCTGACCTTCAATCACTTCAGGATCGTATTCGAGAGATTTAATCGCGGCTAGGATGACCGGCAGCTGTCCCGGCAAATAAGACACGGTAAGAATACGGTTCATCAAGTTAAATTGGAGGCCGCTAACACCTTCGATGCCATTCAGTTTCTTGCGGATGAGACCTTCTTCGGTCGGACAATCCATTTGAGGGATTCTGATCTGGGAAGTTTGCTTTTTGTTATCAACAACACGCTTGAGTTTCAGATTATTTTTTGCGAAGGCTTCCTCAATCGCCGGGAGGGATTCCGGAGTATGAATAATTCGCAGCCCTTCCGGGGTTAGATTAACATCATGAACCCCAGCTAATGAACCGAGAGTTGCAAAAAGCAGTTTATATTGAGTCGGCTTAACCTCTGAGACATTCCAGTCCGTATCCATGCTGTTTTCGACGTGGGAATGGTCGTGACCGCAGCAGCAATGCTTGTCATGAGAATGATCGTGTTCTGCACAGCAAGTGTGGCTCTCGTGATGCTCATGTTTTTCATCATGATGTCCGCATCCGCATCCTGCATGTTCATGTGAATGACATTCATGATGTTCATGATGGTTATGACCTGAGCAACACTCATGATGTTCGTGCGAATGAGACCCGCAGCAATGAGTGGCATGATCGTGAGAACAGCATTCAGTTTCGGATTTTGAAGAGCTGATTGTTTCCGGGTTTTCGTGATGATGACCGCAGCAGCAATGTTCTTGAGAATGCGGGTGAACAGAATTTGCTTTTTGGGCATCTTCTAAGCAACGACAAGGCTGCCCGGGATATTTCCCGCAGTTGCACATTTTAGTTTCACAGCTCTCTTTAGTATTCTCGGGAGAGGCCTGCAAAACAGCTTTTTGTGGGTGTGGCTGAAGACTTCCGTTTTCGGGCGTTTGTTTTATATCATCCTTCATCGTTATTTCCCAATATCTTGTTTATGGGATAATTTAAAATCCTATAGTTACTTTAGAGTCAAGTTAATTTAGGGTAAGTTCTGATGAAGATAGGCGAATTAGCAAAAATAACAGGTTGTCAGGTTGGGACCATTCGTTTTTACGAGACTTCCGGCCTTCTTCCCGTTGCCCCAAGAACACATGGAAACTACAGGGTTTACGGAGAAGAACACAAGAAAGCGCTGCAGTTTATCCTTCATTGCCGTGCGTTGGATTTATCGATTGATGAAGTAAAAGAATTAATCAATCTCAAGAGCGCCCAGGCTAGTGATGCCCGTAAAGCTCATTCAATCATTGAAAATCACATTCTCGAAATTAATAAAAAGATTACTCAGCTCGAATCATTAAAGTCAGAACTTGAATTTTTAGCTCATAAATGCGGGCACGATCACCGGGAAGAGAAGGGCGAAACTTGCTGTCTTATTGAAGCCTTGCATCAGTAAAAAACGAGATATTTCGAGACCGAAACGAGTTCTCAGAAAGATAAAAAATAGAATTCAAGCAATGAGTAATTTCTGAGTTTTGATTATTTAAACTTATAATTTGTTTTTATTTCATGAAAATGTTTTTCGCAAAAAGATTATGATGTAAGAATTATTGTAGTTGCTTCATAATTTTGCGTTTTTTCAGTATCTTTATGCCTTATAAATTACCTATAATTAGGTAAATTACAAAGTTATAGAAAAAGAAAAATATATCTTTAAATAAAACAAAACAAGGGAAAAATGACGAATTCTAGTCATAAGCGAGCTGCAAAATCCGGATGGGGAGGAAAAGAGCCGGAGCAGGACGAAAACCAGGTCCCGACGCTTCCGTCAGCAAGGTCACAACTGTAGTTCTTACCGAAGATCTCATTGCAAAACTTCGTGAGCTCGGAGGTTCGAAATGGGTTCGTGAGCAAATACAGAAGAGCGGAACTGAAAAAACTTCCAATCCAGATTCTCAGCCGTCTTTTTCAGAAAATACCTCATTGGATTTAAATAGATTATTAATCCATGATCCTCTCTCTTCTTTAATTTGTTCCGCACCGGACGACAGTGCTTTTTCTTCCGGCATCAAGCACGGGGACATGTTAATAGTTAACTCAAAAGTTCCTCCGAAAGAGAGCAATGTTGTTCTTGTTCGACACAATTCTTCTTACTCTTTGAGAAGATTTAGAACGGAAGGTAATGCCGCCACTCTCTCTATGGATACTCCGACTGGAGAAGTCGTGTGTTCCTTAGCCGACAGCGAATGCTGCATTTTGGGTGTAATCCAATACGTTATAAAAAGTTTGCCGTAGAGGATTTTTCTGAGGCGGTCTAAAAATTCGTGAAATAATTATTATTTTTACGGATTTACGCGTTCTATTGCGTAAATTTCCTGCCAAATAGGAGGGAGAATTGCAGGAAGAATTTTTTTCTTTGCCGCCGGCCCAGTCTGAGATTGAGGTCATCAAACTTCCGTCTTGGAAGAAAAAGTCGGACTTTGTTGCGGAAGAAGTTCCTGTCGCATTGGTTTATAACGGCCTTTCTCATGTTGTAATGATGTGCTCACCGCAGCATCTTAAAGAGTTTGCTGTCGGGTTTTCTATTTCTGAGGGAATTGTTCCGGATTATTCTCATATCTTTGATATAGAGATTAAGCCAGGCTGTCACAATGGACTCGTTGTGGAAATGGAAATATCTCCTCGCTGTTTCTGGAATCTCAAAGATCAGAGAAGGAGCATGGCAGGCCGCACTGGCTGCGGAATCTGCGGTACGGAAAATTTAGATAAGGTCTATAAAGAAGTTTCTCGTCTTCCTAACACCTATACTTTTGACTTGAAGCATTATCACTTCGGCCTCCAAAAGATCAGACAGGTTCAGCAAATCGGAAACATCACTGGAAGTATGCATGCTGTTGCGGCTTTGGACAGCGAGGGCAATTTTTTAGGTGGGATTGAAGATATAGGCCGTCACGTGGCCCTAGATAAAGTTTTGGGCTTAAAAGCGATGAATAACTGGAAGAAAGAGGTTTTATTCTTGAGCTCTCGAGCTTCTTTCGAAATGGTTCAAAAAGCCGCTGTTTCCGGTATTGAAATCGTCTTTGCTATTTCAGCTCCGACCAATACCGCTATTGAACTGGCGAGAAAGGCAAATATCACGTTAGCCGCATTTTGCAGAGAAAACTCGGCTAACGTTTATACTGCTCCTGAGAGACTTCTCGGATCTTTCTAATTCGGATCTTTTTCCTCAACGCTCAGAAGAAGCCTCGTCTTTATTTTTGCCTTCTTTAGCTTCTTCAGTGACATGATGAACAAGGAGCAAGGGCAGGTGGCAGGCAGAGCCGATTCTCATCGCAGTCGACCCCATCATCATGGAAGTAAATGCTCCCCGCCCATGAGTGCCTAATATCAACAGCGATAAGTTGTTCTCTACGGCATATTTGGCGATTTCTTCTGAGGGATCTCCTTTTAGGAGGACTACTTTAGCCTCAATATCTTTGCTTCTTAACTCCTCATAAATTGGCTCAACTTTTTCATCAAAAGGTATCCTTTGTTCTCTTTCGAACTCTTCCTTTGTCATGGCTGGAGCACCGAATGCTGAGACTTCAGGAATAATCAGTCCGCTATGAGGCGTAATGACATTGATGAGATAAAAGATGGGATCTTTGCCAAATAACTGCATATGCTGCTGTGCATATTTAATTGCGGCATTGCTGTATTCAGAACCGTCAATGCAAATTCCCACACGCATTCTGTCTTCAGCATACTGAGATTCCTTTCTTAACACCAGCATTGGAGCTTTGGTAGAGGCAAGCACGGAGGAAGTTTTAGACCCGAACAAGAGGCCTTTAACAGGTGTTCTCCCGTGCGAACCCATAATAATCAAGTCAGGCTTTATTTCCTTGGAGACCTTAACGATATTCTCAGTGGCACGTCCGAAGCACACCTTGGTCTTAACCTTGTAACCGGCTTCTTCAAGTTTCTTTTTAGCCGGTTTCAAGATAGCGCGGCTCTCAGCGTCTTGGAACTCTTCAACAACTCCGTCTTTGAGTTTGTTTTCAATAGATGAAGGTATTTTTTTCTGAACATTGACTAAGAAGACTGTATTAGTAAATTTTTTAATGTCTTCCAAATGAGAGAGGTAATTGATGGCTTTCTTACGGTAAAAACTGCCGTCCAGAGGAAGAAGTATTTTCATAAATGTCCTTTGTAGTTCTTTTGACTTCATTCTAATTTTTTCTGATGACAGAATCATTACTTTTTGAGTATGCAGAGAAGCTAGCGTGTGTGAGTGACTGTTTTAGGAGGAGCTATAAAAATGGTAGGTGATTCCTAGAATAGTAGAAGTCCTTAGATTCTACGGTGCTTTGTGACTTCCTGTAACTAGCTATATTTCCGCATTCTTTTGCGTGCTTCGCTAACGTAATGATTTAATTGAAGAGGGGAGGAGGGAATATTCTGACTGTAAATTTTGTTTACTTGTCGTCTCAAAAACTAAGAGTTTTCCCCTTTTTTTAATTTTTTAAATAAGCATAGAATTCTCGGGAGTTCGAACAATATCGAACATAAAAATAAATAATCCTCGTTCTCTTGATTGTTGTGGGAGTTTAAATTGACAAGTCCGACACTCGTTAGATTAATTTCTTTGGTTGTATTGGTATTCATGGGTTTGACCATGTTTGCCACTTATTCTTTAGCAGTTCCGATGGTTTAACTCGTCATCGCCCGAAACAAAAAACGAAATAATCCCGGATAGAAATAATCTCTTGCAGTTAACTTTATCTTTTGCATAAGGTTTTCACCTAGGAATTGGAAGAAAAGCTTACCTATTTAAGTTGTTCTCCTATATAGTTTCCACTTTCTTAATAATATGAACGGCTTGAGAAAATGGATATCACGGCTTTAAATGCTTTAATTCCTGTTTTCGACTTTGTAGGAATCGTTGCCTTCGCCTTATCCGGGGTTTTTGAGGGCATGAAAAGAAAAATTGACCCGGTAGGCGTCTTCATCGTGGCTTTCTCGACGGCTTTCGGAGGCGGAATGCTGCGTGACTTGATTATTGATAGACGACCGTTCTACTGGATCGACCACGAGGCTTATGTCCTTGCCACCTTCCTCATTGTTGCAGTTGCGCCTTGGATTAACAACTTTTTTGAAAAAAGAAAAAATGCTCAGGATTGGTACATTTTCGCTGACGCTATCGGTTTAGGCATCTTCTGTATTTCCGGGACTTCTCTTTCTCTAGCAGCCGACGTTCCTTGGCTTTCTTCCGTCATTATTGGTTGTATTACCGGCGTATTCGGCGGTCTCATGCGTGATGTATTCTTGAATAAGATGCCGGCTGTTGTTTCTGACCGCTCTCCCTATGCCTCTGTTGGCTTCGTAGGAGGGTGGTTCTACATTATGCTTCTGGAACTCGGACTTTCTTTAGAATGGTCTCTTTGGATCGGTATGATTTTTATCGTCGGTTTAAGAATGTCCTGTGTGATTTTCAACTGGAAGATCAGATACTTGGAACCAAAATCTTATACAGATCACGACCGTTAATTTGAAATTCTTTCTTCAAAAACAACAAAGCAACCGTGACGGTTGCTTTGCTGTTTTTGAGTTAGCGCTAAATCGTTACGCCGTAAAGCTCTTTGAAAACCTTTCTTGTCACGGAATCTAAAAGCTTCACAAATTCAGCTTTTCTTTGATCCGCATCAATCTTTTGATTTCTGAAGTCTTTGAAATCAAAATTTTCTTCTTTCACGATCTTTTCCACAAGGGTCTTCCAAAAGGCAGGAGATTCGCTTTGTTCCCATTTGCCGCGGCCGCGTCCGAAATGTGCAACGGCTAAATAAAGCAATACAGTTTCTACCACGAAGCCTTCCATTGCGGATGGACTCCAGCTGATAAGATTTTCCTTCGTACCTTTCTTTACGTTGTAAGCAGTAGCTGCTCCGACGCCTCCCAAAGCACCGGCAATGGCACCGCCAATGGTTCCGGCACCTAAAGTTAAACCTCCCGTAGCGATATCTGCAGCTAGTCCGGTCACAGCACCGCCCGCCACAGCACCGAATAACGTTGCGGCTGTCGTATCGATTTTTTCTTCAGTGACCCAGTCAGTACGCATTCTTCTCAGAATTTCTCCCTTAACGCCTTTTCCTTCAAGGCCGTTAATGGAAATCAGCTTCTGTGTTAAGTTGCAAAGCCAATCTGCAGCTCTTGTAGAAAGCGCCACTTGAGCGTCCTGAATTTCGCCATGAAGATCTTTTTTGATGAAACCAAGAGTTCTGCCAATCGCTCTAAGTCTTTCAACCAAGGACTGTGCTGCAAGAATTTCTTTATCGTTGCCGAGTTTGACCAAATATCCGGCCATGGCATCCATAGAGCTGGAGTAAAGAGCCTGTTTTTGCCTTACCCAGGTGGCCTTCAAAGAAGTAAATGCCGCTTGCTGTTCGGGGGCCAGTGCTTTGCCCATTTCATCCCAAAGTTCATATTCTTGAGCCCAGCATCTTGCAAATGCATCCAGAGGGAGAACAGCAACAATGAATTTGTAATTGCTTAAAAAGTCTTTCCATAACTGAACTTCTTTGTTTTCTTCTTCCCGCGGAAGAATCTCTCCCATTTGGTTCAATAGGACGATGACCGGCTTATCAATCCAAGTAAGGATTTCCATTTCGGCCTTGACGTAAGGCACGGAGTCCGGGGATTCGCTGGCATTAACCAAATACAAGATTACGTTGGAAATGTCCTTGATATGTTTCAGCGCTTGTTGATTCAGCCAGAGAGTCCTGTCGGTTAAGCGATCCCAAACTTCACTGGTAAACCACCCGATAGGGTTGCTTCTTCCCGCAAGACGTTTAGCTAGGCGGACACTGTCTCCAAATCCCGGAGTATCCCAAAGAATCATTTCGCTGTCATCGGGCGCACGAAGCAAAACATAGTCTTCAGGTTCAGTTGTGACGTGTGAGCGATCCTCCACCTCTCCGATATCTCTTCCTAGAAGAGTTCTGGCCAGAGTCGTTTTACCGACGTTGGTGTGGCTCACTAAAGATAAATTGATTTTCTGGGGATCTTGTTTCATGTCTAGATCTAATGATGGTTAGATGTTTTATCAAATTCTTCCAAGATTTCTTTAACGTTTAAAGAATCCAAATTAGCAAAGGCATAGGGAACGGCTGTGGTGTCCAAGAATGTAGACCAATTCTTCTTTCTTTCTTCGATTCTTTTAGGCGTTCCGGAGAATCTTTCAATAAAGACGTCTGAATTGATAAGGACTTTGCAGGATGCCTCGTTTTTATTGCATAAATCTCGGATATCTTTGGCGAATTGAATATGTACTTCTTTTTCCGGAGTGGCAGCCATCGGGAAAACAATCCAAAGCTCTTCAGCTTTACCGTTTTCGATTGTTGGAAGAGGAGTATCTTCATGCGCTGTCGGCTCGAAAATAAACTTGTTCCCGGACTGATTAATCGCTAAAGAAAGATCCTCAATATTGTTCTTTTCTTCCGTTGTAAGGTCTTTTCCGAAAGGTAGTACTCTGATTGTCATTGATTGTCCATGCCACTGTCGAATAATGTTTTGATAATAAGGTGTTTGAAGATTAATAGGGAAGTTGTTTTTAATGAAATTTGCTCTTACCTTGTTATAAAGGAATAAGAACAAGCGAGGGATGATAACGATAATTGCCGTAGCGGTAATTAAGCGAATCATCCAGTAAGTTGCGGGAACTCCAGCGGGGGTGACATCAAACCGCATATTTTTGACAACTTCAGTATTTAACGTCTGAAAGAGATTGTCGTTGCTTGGAAGGATGTTATAGACCAAATTAAGGAAAGCCAGAACTGCGTCCGGTTTCTCAGCAAGCCAGGTGCTCTCCCATCCGGCAGTATATGCTGTTCCCCAACCTCTAATGCCGATTGAAAAGATAAGACCCAACCCAAAACACATTGCCGACAAATGGAAAATACAGGCAACGATTCTGCGTAGGTAGGGAGCTTCAGCCGGTATCCAAATTTTAAAGAATTGAGTAAGAGAAGGACTTTTCTTACTTGCAGTCGTCTGAATCTTGGTGAACAAAGAACTTAAAAGCTCTCTCAAAGGTCCTGCTCCGAAGGTCTTTTCTTTTCTTACGCAACGTACGATGAAGGAGACCATAAGCCATATATATATCAAGATGTTCCATAAGAACAAGCCGAGAAGAGGAGGAGACAGTAAGTTGATTTTGTTGCCGGTCGTTGCCAGTTCATCAGTAATGACGCCAAGCAGAAATGCAAGACAAACAAAAATAAGCCCGATCGTCCATACTCGTAAGTCTGAAGGTTCCGGTTGAAGAAGTTCCGGTGCTTTTTGCTTTAGAAGATCGAGAACTTTTGTCGCACGAGTCAGGAGGAAATCTTTTTGAGAACCGCTTTCTCCCACTTGCAAGGCTGCTTCTGAGGTGCATATAGAGCTGTCTTCGGCAGTAAATTTTTTCTGTTCGAGCGCCGATAATTCAAGGACGCGGGTCCAAGTCAACTCTTTAACATCATCAATGCTTAATTTTTTGTTTTTATCTGCCTTTGATGAAGTGTTATTAGTTTTGCTTTTACTGTTAAACATATCACTGCATTTTCAAAAGATACTGCATTATCCCGCAAGATAAATTGAAAATGCAGGGAGCCACACAAATTAAGGAATCAAGGTGTGTTTTCTTGTAGAGAAGCAATTCCTGCTTCTATGAGGATAAAATTATCCAAAAAAATTAGGATAAAAAATGCAGGAAATATTAATCAATAGTTCGATCCATGAGGCAAGAGTTGCTGTACTGGAAGACGGTACTCTTCAAGAACTGCGGATTGAAAGATTCGCAGAGGCTTCTCTAATTGGAAACATATATTTAGGCATTGTCGGAAAAGTTCTGCCGGGAATGCAGTCGGCTTTTATAGAAATCGGCCTCCCTCGGGCTGGCTTTCTTCATGTCGGAGATATGCGCCAAGCACAGCAAGAAAACGGAACTGCACCCATAGAAAAACTTCTTCATGAAGGACAAGTTGTTTTAGTTCAAGTAGCTAAAGATCCGATTGGGACAAAAGGAGCTAGGCTGACAACTGAAATCAGTTTAGCGGGCCGTCTCCTTGTATATCTGCCTTTTGATTCTCATATCGGAGTTAGTCAAAAAATTGAAGATAGCGCTGAAAGAGAACGCTTAAAAGAAGCTGTTGAACTGATAACCAAAACTGAAGGTCCGCAAAAAGGCGGTTTTATTGTCCGGACGAGCGGTGAGGATGCTCAGCCGGAGGACTTTGTAAATGATATGAAGTTCTTGGTTAAACAGTGGCAGGAAATTGAAAAGAAAACTCACGTCACACCTGCACCGGCACTTCTTTACTACGATGTTTCCATCGGTCAAAAAGTATTGAGAGACCTCGTAAACGAGAAAACATCTAAGATTCTTGTGGATAATCCTCACGTTTATGAAGAACTCAGATCTTTTGCAGAGAAATTTGTTCCTGACTCACTTGGCTTGCTTTCTCTTTATCAAAGCGAAAGACCTTTGTTTGATCAATACAATCTTGAAGCCGAGATTCAGGAATCTCTTAACCGGCGCGTGAATTTGAAATCCGGAGGTTATTTGATTCTTGACCAAACCGAAGCTATGACGACGATTGACGTCAATACCGGAGGATTTGTCGGAAGAAGGGATTTTGCAGATACCATTTACAAAACAAATCTTGAAGCGACCCATGCGATTGCCCGTCAGTTAAGACTGAGAAATCTTGGCGGCATTATTATCGTGGACTTCATCGATATGAATAATCCGGAACATCAAGCCGGTGTCTTGTCGGAGCTCAGAAATGCAGTGAAGAATGACAGAAACCGGATCTTCATTAGCGACTTTACAGAGCTTGGTTTGGTCCAGATTACGCGTAAAAGAACTCGAGAGTCTTTGGCCCATTTAATGTGCGAAACCTGTCCTACCTGTGGAGGACGAGGCGAAATCAAAACTGCAAGGACAGTCTGCTATGAGATCTTGCGTGCAGTTTTGCGTGAATATCATCAGTTCAAAGACGCTAAAGAATTCACTATTCTGGCTAACCAGAGCGTTATCGATATGTTTTTAGACGAAGAAAGCGAAGCTCTGGCTTTATTAGGCGACTCAATACAGAAGCCGATAAAACTTCAATTGGAAAGTGAATTCCTTCAAGAACAGTATGACGTTTTAGTTAAATAAATGGTTTCTTATAAAGATTTTGATTTTTTTGTATTTGACTGGGACGGCACTATTCTCGATACCATCAGTTCAATCATCTACAGCTATCAGTATGCCTGCAAAGAAATGAGATTTCCGGTACCGGACGATGATGTGGTTCGTTCAACGATCGGTTTAAGTACGGAAAAGTGTCTGAGAATTTGCTGTCCGGATTGTCCTCCCGAACGGTTTTCTGAGTATTTTGCTCTTTATACCAGTTACTATCTGCCTCGTGAAGCAAATTTACAGCTCATAGACGGCATGGAAGACCTCTTAAGAGACATGCATGCCGCAGGGCTTCGCTTAGGGATTGCTACCGGAAAAAGCAATAAGGGAATGAAGCGCGTTTTAACTAAATACGGTTTGGAGGGATTGTTTGAAAGTGTTCAAACTGCTGACGATAATTTTTCCAAGCCAAATCCCTCTATGCTTTATTCGATCAGTGACGATTCCGGAGTCGAGTGCTCGAAAATGCTGGTAATCGGAGATTCTTGTTTAGATCTACAAATGGCTCAGAATGCCGGAGCATCTTCGGTTGCAATGACTTACGGTGCTGCTAAAAAAGAAGATCTTCAGAAAATGAATCCGCTATCCCTGTGCGGCTCGGCAAAAGAGTTAAGAAAGTTTTTAAGGTTGTAAAGATGGAAGAGAAAATAGCCAAAGAATTTTTGGCCGTAAGAAACTATGCAGACAAAATTCTTGTAATGAAAGACTCGACTGCTACTGTGGATTTGGCTGCACAGGCACTTGGTTGTGAACCGGCGAGAATTGCTAAAACTTTGAGCTTTGACGTTAGGGATAACACTGTTCTGCTTGTTTGTGCAGGTACTGCAAAAGTAGATAACAAAAAGTTCAAAAAGACTTTTTCAGCCAAAGCCAAAATGCTTAGAGCTGAAGAGGTGGCTGATAGGACAGGCTTTCCTGTCGGCGGAGTATGTCCGTTTACTGAACAAAATGACGGTTTGGAAATATATTTGGACGATTCTTTGAAAGCCTTTGATTACGTTTATCCTGCTTGCGGAACACCGAATACGGCTATTAAATTAACTATTCAAGAGCTGGAGGATTTAGTTGCGCCAAAGTCTTGGGTGACAGTAACTAAGTGATTAATTAGGCTTTTTGTTTAGAAGTACTCCGCAGCCGACGGCAATGACAAGACAAGAGAAGATAGAGCAGATGAAGGGCATTGCCAGAGAGGTGTGCTGCACTATGTAGCCGAAAAGCGGTGGGACAAAAAGCATTCCTCCGTAATTGAAAAGCGCAATTGTGGAGCTTGCAGTGGCGGGGGAGACTCCTGGGATTTTTCCTCCGGCGCTGAATAGAATGGGCACGATTGGGGAAAGGCCGGCTCCTAACAGCGCAAAACCAAGGAGAGTCAGAAGGGGAAGTGAAGGAGTAAGGACAACTAAAAGGCCTCCAAGACTGCTAAGAATTCCTCCGGCAGCCGCAATTGTTTTGTCTCCGTAATTATCTCTAAGCCTGTCACAGAATAATCTGCAGCCGGCTGTGGCTAAAGAAAAGAATCCGAAGGTAAGTGCGGCAATGGCCTGGGACACGCCATCAAGTGAAGCCATGTAAAGGCTTCCCCAATCAACAACGACACCTTCCGTTTCTGAGGCAAGAAGACAGAAAACTCCGCAAAAGATAATGAATAACGGGACAGATTTAACGGACTTTGTTTGTTCCGATTTTTCTTCATTGCTTTCTTTATCATCAAAAAGTCTTTTTGACGCAAGGGGAATGAAACAGGCGTAGGGCACGCCCAAAATTAAAAAATTTAAAAATGGATCAGCGCCTAAAGAAGTCAGTAGGCCGCTGGCAAATGATGCAGCCGCGGCTGCAAGCGCAAAAACCGCATGGAGAAAAGATAATCGAGATTTATTTTCTGCTTTTTCAAGTAAAACTCCTTGTACATTCATTGTGACATCGACGAAGCCAAGAGAAAGACCAAGTGCAGCTACACAAACAAAGAAAACGTAGATGTTAGGAGAAAGACCGCAGAGAATTACGAAGAGAGGACAAAGTAAAGCCGCGATAGTGATTAAGCGTTTGGAGCTGTATTTCGCTGTAAGTTTTGGTGTTAAGGCCATTGCACACAGGCTTGAGCATCCTAGGCAAAACAAAATAAGTCCCACAATTGCAGGATCAATACCAAGTCTCTGAGATAAAGCAGGCATCCGAGATGTTAGTAAGCTGAACGAAAGCCCGGGAGCGGCAAAAAAGTATGCGACCGAGAATAATTGAATAGAACTTTTGTTAAGCATGTGATTCCTTCTCAAGAATATTTCGCCTTTGCCTTGAGAAAGAGTCCGATTGAAAAAGGTGCGCAAACCACTCGGAAGCCACCATTATAAGATAGAAGAAAGGAGATAAGTCAAATAGAAATTTTTTCTATACCGACGAAAAAAATCCCGAAGGTTTAACTTCGGGATCTTTAGCGAATCAAAGATTTAACTTTTGATTATCTGGCCTTTTTTACACCGGCTTGAGCTTCTTTGATCAGAACCGGATCAGGATCGTTCTTCTGTTCTTCAGAGACGTCTTCGCCAGTAGCGATCTTGACGTTGGCCCAGTAGCCCCAGTGATAAGCTGCATCAGCTTCACTGACTTTACCGTCGCCGAACATCAAGCGGGCTGTACCACGGTACGGCTGGAAGATGCCGCCGCCAAGGTAAACGTGACCCAAACCGAACACGATGAAGACTAAGAAAGCAACGATGTGAACTGTCTTAGCAACAAACAATGTTGTCTGGGAGAAATGGATAGCCCATTCACCGCCAGGGAGCAGACCTGTGTTGAGCCACATGATCATGCCGCTGATGGCTGCGAAGATACCGGCGAACAACAAGGTGCCGTCAGCAACGCGCTGCATACTCTTAACTTCTCTCTGAGGAGGCATGTGAACTTTGCCTGGAGCGAACAAGTATGGAAGGAACTTCTTAGCGAAGATGTAGTCGTCTTCATCCCACTTTCCAAAAATGTTCTGGCAGAACAAATGCTTTGCTCCTTTCAAGGAGAAGAAGAAGGCATACAACGGCACGAGGATGAATGGAATAGCAGCCAAGCGGTGCAGCCATCTCATCGCAATTGTGAACTCTGGACCGGCCCAAGCGTTTGCAGCAGGGACGAAAACAAAGATTCCGCTGAAAATTAACAGAATACAACAGACGGCAGCTGTTCCGTGGGTGAAACGAGCCAGAAAAGAATGTCTCTTGATATATTTTTCAACCATGATTTACCTCTTATTTTGACTCTTGATCAGCTTGATCTTTTTTCATTTTGTCGAGTTCGTCAACAACAAGCTTGTCGCCTTCTGTACGTTGACGTGCTGTCCATGTCTTGCGTGCTTCTTCAACAGACAGTTTCTTGCGTCTGTAGCCGATAGCAGCAATCAAGGAGACTGCTAAGCCGCCAGCTGTTGCAATGGCAGCAAGTCCGGCAGCCGGTTTGGAGAGCTGAGACATGGAGACCATTGGAGAGAGCTTCGGATCTGCCGGAAGATCGGCAGCTTCGCGACCAAACTTGCAGACTTGGAGAATGTGCAGACCGCCCATTTCTTTTTCGCCGTAAAGTTCAGCTTTGTCATAGCCTCTGGACTTCATGAATTCAACACGTTCCTTACCAAGCTTGATCATCTCATCACGAGGACCAAAGTGGAGGGCGCCCGGTTGGCAAGTGGAAACACAAGCTGGTTTCATACCGTTTTCAAGACGATCCCAGCACATTGTGCACTTGTCGATCTTGGCTGTGTCATCGCCAACGCCGTAGTAACGTGGAACATCGAACGGGCAAGCCATCTGGCAGTACTGGCAGCCGATGCAGATATCTTTGTTAACGGAAACTACACCGTTAGGCTGAATCTTAAGAGCACCGGTCGGGCAGACCATGGCGCAGCCAGCTTCTGTGCAGTGGAAGCAGGAGCGTCTTCCGAAAGCCCATTCCACCGGTCTGACCTTGCTTTCAGTTCTCTTTTCTTTGAAAGTCATGATCAAACGGTTGCTTCCATTCAAGTCCATAGGAGCTTGGTAGCTTCCTGTGAACTTGTTTTCGTTCAAACCGAGTGGTGAGAACAAAACGTTCCATTGCTTACAAGCAATCTGACATCCTTTACATGCTGTGCACTTGGAGGAGTCATAAAGCATTGCTACTTCTTGATTAATATATTTAGTAGTCATTTATTTTACCTCCTTAGGCTTTTTCAACATTAACGAGGAATGCCTTATATTCAGGAATATAAGAGTTTGGATCGCCTACGTTTGGTGTCAAATCATTCATTGTGTCACCGGTTGAGAAGGCAGATGCCCAGCTCCAGTGGTGAACAAGTCCGATTGTGTGAACTGGTTTATTGTTAACAGTCATAGGTCTGAGACGTACTGTTACCATTGCCCAGGCTACGATAGAACCGCGTTTGTTAAAGACTCTGATTCTGTCGCCGTTTCTAATGCCTTTTTCTTTAGCCAATTCTTCGGAGATTTCAACGAATGGCTGAGGTTGTACCTCAACAAGCCAAGGAATATTTCTTGTTTGTGTACCGCTCTGCCAGTGTTCTGTAATGGAGTAGCTTGTTGCAACAATCGGGAACTCTTCAGCGTTACCGCGTTGAACATTCTTCCACTGTGTGAACTGAACCATTGGGCTGTCATTTCTTCCGTTAAGAAGGTTCTTGACAGGAGATTCATACGGTTCATAGTGCTCTGGCATCGGACCATCTTTCATCGGGTAAGCAAACAATCTGGAGTGCTGTTCCCAAGTCATAAAGAAGGCGTTGTCATTTGGCGGGACTTGAACAACTTTACCGTTTTCAACCTTAGAAGTTACGAAGTCGCCGACGTCGTTGTTAACCCATTTTTCTCCGTTCCAAGAAACAAGCATCTTGTTTGGATTCCATGGTTTTCCCTGTGGGTCAGCAGAAGCTCTGTTGTAGAGAACTCTTCTGTTTGCCGGCCAGGAGAAGGACCATTCGGAGTAGAGGCCTAAGCCGGATGGGTCATTTAAGGAACGGCGTGCACATGGCTGTTCCATCGGATCCCACTTAGCAACTTCATTGTTGTAGAAGCCGCCGAAAATCCAGTCGCCGCAGGCTGTTGAACCGTCGGCTGTCAATTGATGATAGCCGTCAAGGAGTTTGCCAGTCTTGGTGTTGTAGCCATTGAGGGCGTGAGAAACGCTCTTAACGTCGAGATGGCCCATTGGGTCTCTGTAGTTCCAGTTGACCTTAAGAATCTGTTCTGGGTTTGCACCGCCTTCGTTAGCATAGATCTGACGAATTCTAAGGAACAAACGAGAAAGGATTTCGAAGTCGCTCTTAGCCTGACCCTGCGGTTCAATGGCTTTCTGTCTCCATTGCATCCAGCGGCCGGAGTTATTAATGGAACCTTCTTTTTCATAAATCAAAGCTGCCGGCAACATGTAGACGGTAGTATTGATCTTTGACGGATCCATGTCCGGAGCTTTCCAGAAGGAAGCAGTTTCTGTTTCGAACCAGTCTGCAACAACGAGCCAATCAAGCTTAGCCATTGCATGCCTTGTGAACTTGGCGTTGGAAGCTGAGTGAGCCGGGTTCATACCCCAGACCAAATATCCCTTAACCTGTCCTTCGTTCATATACTGGAAGGAAGGAATTGTACTGTCGTTGTGCTTCAAGGAGCGCTTCGGCAGGAGGTCATAGCAGTAATCGTTTTCAGCTGTAGCGTTTTCACCGAACCATTCTTTCAGCAGGGAAACCATGAATTTTGGTTTGTTCATGTAGTAACCAGCTGCATATGTTTCAGCAGACAAGTAGGCATTTAATGTCGGATGCTTCTGAGAGATTGGCCATGCCAAGTATCCCGGTGTGAAGTCCATTGTGGCGCCGATGTCGGTTGAACCCTGAACGTTTGGTTCGCCGCGCAATGCGTTGATGCCGCCGCCGGCAACGCCAACGTTACCAAGAAGAAGCTGGACAACGCACATGATACGGCAGTTCTGAGAACCATAGGAGTGCTGAGTTTGACCAAGGGCGTAGAGAATGTTGCCGCTCTTTTCCGGTGCGCCGGAAGCTGTGTATGTCTTGTAAATGAGTTCAAGCAATTCCGGATCGATGCCTGTAACTTCATAAACTTTTTCAAGTGTGTAGCGGGAGTAATGCTTAGCCATCAAGTTAAGTACGCAGTGCGGATCCTGTAAGGTCGGATCTTTCTTAGGTACTTTCAATGCAGGAGCATTAAATTTTGGAACGCCTGGGTTGTTAATCCATGCGCCGTTGGCACCCGGTTCAGAATCCCATGGAATGACTTCTTCTGTTTGGTACATCCATGTTCTGTTGTCGTATGCGTGTTCTTTATCTTCCCAACCAGTAAATAAGCCGTCGTCAACGTCAAAGTTGAAGTCCTTGTTGATAAGGTATGTGGCGTTGGTATAGGCCTTGACATACTCTTTCTGATAAAGGTTGTTAGAGAGGATGTAGTTGATCATACCGCCGAAGAAGGCAATATCTGTACCCGGACGGATATGAGCAAAAATATCGGCTTGAGAAGCAGTTCTGTTGAATCTTGGGTCAACAACAATCCATTTAGCGCCTTTATCAACTGCCTTATGAACCCAGCGGGAAGACAATGGATGGTTTTCCACGTTGTTAGCACCGATGGAAAGAATGACGTCTGAGTTTTGGAAGTCGCACCAGTGGCTGGTCATAGAACCACGGCCAAAGGAAGGAGCTAAGCCGGAAACTGTAGAGGAGTGGCAAACACGAGTTTGGTTATCGATCTGAACGACACCCAAAGAACGTGCAAACTTCTGAACCAAGTAACCTTCTTCGTTATTGAGCTGAGCAGCGCCGAAGCTGGCAATACCTTCGCAGCGGTTTACAGTAACGCCGTTTTCAACAGTTGTATAGGATTCGTCACGTGTCTTTTTGATTGCACGGGCGATTTCGTCAATAATCTGGCTCCAAGAGATCGGTTCCCATTCCTTAGAACCCGGTCTTCTAACCAAAGGCTGTGTCAGACGATAAGGGTGATCAATAAGTTTCTGTTTCGGAGAAACAATGTCTCTCAGACCTGTTAAGGCAGAACCCTTCGGGCAAAGGCCGCCTAAGTTGCAGGGGTTATCGGGGTCGCCTTCGATGTTTACTAATTTTCCATCTCGGACAGAACAAATTGTGCCGCATCCGCCGGAGCAGTAGCAGCAAATATTCAAGAACTCTTGTGTATCGTGCAGCTTCCAAGGTTTAACTTGCCCTGGTACAAATCTGCCGGCAGCTTTTGCGCTGAAGGCAGCAGAAGCAAGACTAAATGCTGCAGACGATTTCAGAAAATGTCTTCGTGTAGTTTGCATAATGCCTAGAATTCCTTTTCCGAGGTGCTTCCAAAAAAGGGGGTGGAATTTGCCTCAGACGATAGTAGTGTTGGGGGATCCAACTATTCCAAGAAACTATAAAAGTGAATATTCAAACAGACAATCATCCACTCGGCTTAATGGGCAATTATTAAGAGTTATAAAAATATATACCTCATTAGATAGAGAATCCGTCTAGATTGATTGAAAGCCAAGGAGTTTATAAAAAGAGGAGGGTATTGTTGATCATTCAAGTACGGATGATCTTCCTATCTAAACGGATGAATTTTGAAATCTAAAATTACAATTGATAATACAAATTAAAATATTTTTCCCTCTCCTTTCGCCAGAAGTGTTGCTTTTGTATTAAGGAAAACACTTAGTAGATTATTGATGAAAACCCTTAATTATTTGTTGAATTGAATAACTCTTTTTGGTGAATAAGTAAGAGATCTACGGCTCATCTTTCTTATTATTTACTCATTAATGTGAAATTTTTTCACGGTTTTTGGAGATAAAGATGTCACTAGTTAAATGGGACGTTTCAGTGCCGGAAGAGTTGAACGATGCCGCTATGAAATATCTTGCAGAAAGCGGACAAGGAGTAGAAGGTCTTTCAAATTTGGTCGCAACAGCAGTAGGTAAATTCGTTCAGGATCCCAGAGCTCTGGATAAAGAAAGTGATGTGACCGAAGGCGAGCTTAATGACTTAATTGCTGCTTCTTTGGCTAAGTTCAAAGAAAAATACAGCGGAATAACTGAAGGAGAGATCCGCGACATGATTAATCAGGCGGTCCAAAAGACGAAAGAAAAGTATTCTGGAATCACCTTTGGTCAATTCAATGATATGGTCAATGAGGGGGTGAAAACTCTTAAAGATAAGCTAACCAAGTAATAAACTCTCTTCCCATAAAGGCTCTAAAGGAGCCTTTTTTAGAGTTGTTCGACTTTAATCCCTGATTTTTTTAAGAATTCAATTCCGTCTGAGCTTCGGTAAGTGGTGTGGTAATACACTTCTTTTATCCCGCACTTTTGAATAAGAAGAGAGCAGTGGAGGCATGGGCTATGAGTTATAAAAATTTTTGCCCCCTCGGACGAATAGCCATTCTGAGCCAGTTTGGCGATAGCGTTTAGTTCAGCGTGCTGGACTTCCGGCTTAGTGACAAGTTTTCCGTCCACTTCATCCTCACAGCAATTATCGTAACCGGTGGGCATTCCATTCCAGCCGAAAGAAATAATGGAATGATTTTTTACTATCACGCAACCTACTTTGAGACGCTTCGCATAACTTCTTTTTGAAGTTAGAAGCGCAATCTCCATGTACATGGCGTTATCTTTTTTGATATCCATTTCTTCTCTCTGAAAAGAAAAACAAAACGCATTTTAGCAATTTGGGCCGAAAGCCTCAAAAATACGGTTCAAAATGGATTTTGTGCAGGTTCCGGAAATAGTCAGTGTGCTAACCTTATGAAAATATTTCTTACAGGTCTAGCTATGAAAGTATTACTTGCCTTAATCTGTTTTATCGGAATGCTTCTTCATTCATTATTTGGATATTTTCTTTATGTGAAAGGAGAAAATATTTTTTATCCCGAACAAAAACAAATTCAAATTCTAAATAAAACAGCTACAGCTTTGCTTCAAAAGGTTCCGGATACTATTGAAGTTCCTGCATCTAATAATACAGTAAATACAGAAAATAAAGTTGAAGTACCAAAAGTAGAAATGCTTCAAAAATCTGCTTTAACTGAGGCAAAAAGTGAACCTTCATTACAAATAACTGATACTTATCAAGCTCCTGAACCGGCTATGAAGCATCCTGAATTTATTACCGGATGGGCTGGTTTCTTACAGGTAGAAAATGCAGTTGTGACATTCATCTTATTCTTGTTGGGTTTCTCCATCTGCTGTATTAACGGAAGAGGAACTGCTTCTCGATGGGTTTTTGGTTTTAATTTGGTTTTCTGGAGTACATTGTCAGGAGCCATATGGTTCTTCCATCCAACTAATACTCCGTTAAATATCCTGAGACTGACATTTAATTTCCCTGAATGGTATTTTGTTTTAGTAGCTTCTGGGCTTGCAGCCTTATTGAGCTTCATTCTTTATATCAATGCTTTCAGAGCTCCTATTGACAAAAAGAAAAAACTCAGCAACGAAGTAGGGGATAAGGAACCTGCGTTGAAAAAAGAAGTTGTCAAGAACGAAAAAAATAGTGTTGATTCCAAGCTCGACAACTCTTCTAAAACAGCTCCGGAAGTAAAGAATTCTGAGGAACCAAAACAGAAAAAGGGCTTTGGTTTTGGTTTCGAAAGATTTACTAAAAAAACAGAAAAAGAAGTAAAGCCGGACGTAAAAAAAGATATTATGGCAGAAATTAAACCTAAGGAAAAAACTGAAAATAACTCTAAAATAAAATCAGAATTTAACTCAGTAAAAGAAGAGATAAAAGAAAAAAAGGATAATTTAAAAACAGGTTTTGATTCCTTTGAAAAACCTTTAGAAAAACCAGTTGATAATTTAAAAGGGAATAACGAAAAAGAAGTAAAACAAAATGTTAAATTAGATAATAAGACTATTAAGGAAGATAAGAAACCGGAAGATAGTGTTATTATTTTGGGAAACGCTTCTACGAAGAATGAAACAATCAAACCGGCTGAAGCTGAGAAGATTTCAGAACCGATTATTCCTAAAAACGAATTGAATAAATAAATTTAACTTTTTAGAAGGCCTGTTTTTACAGGCCTTTGCTTTAAGGACAAGAAATGTGCCACTTAAATAAAAACGAGAATCCTGTAGATCTTGAAAAAATCGCTGCAATGAATAGAGCAGTTGTTGGTGAAAAAGCTCCTGAATTTACCTTATCAACGGATACAGGAGGTGAACTTAGTCTTGCTGATCTTTTAGGAAAAAAAGTAATTTTGTATTTTTATCCAAAAGATAATACTTCCGGCTGCACTTTTGAAGCTCTAAGTTTCAAAGAGAACCTTAAAAAATTTACTGACTCTGGGTATGTGGTTTTAGGAGTATCAAGAGACTCTGTTGCCAGTCATGCAAAATTTAAATTGAATAAAGAATTACCTTTCACTTTGCTTTCTGATCCGACAGAATTCGCTTGTAAAGAATATGGCGTTCTGAAGTTGAAGAACATGTATGGTAAGAAATATCTTGGTATCGAGAGATCTACCTTTGTAATAAATGAGCTCGGAATTCTTACCCATGAATATAGAAAGGTGAATTCAAAAACTCATGTAGATCAGCTAATTAAAGATCTTGGTGTCTGAAAATTAAGTTAGAAGAGGATGCCGCTTGTAAAAATGCGGGCGAGAGTTTTAATTGTGTCAAGAATTTCATCAAGATAGTAAGAAAAGAAATTCATGTCATCTTGCAGACCGACAAAGAAGTCCGTTAGGTCAAGGTCACTAGATATTTCATATAGAAAAGTCTGGAGCCAATTGTTAAATGAAGAAAGTAAATCCATTGTCTTTTAAAAAATTGCTTCATCTTCTAGGATACCAAGAAAGCGGAATCTTATAACAATTTTTTTACTCAACTTAAGAAAAGACCTCGCAAAAGCGAGGTCCTATTTACTTATTTTGAATTAGCTAGCTAACTGAGAGTCGCTATCCATTTTTTCTGTACCGAGTGTACCTTCGAGTTTGGAAACTACTAAGGCAGTAAGGTTATCACCGAGGACGTTTACAGAAGTTCTGATCATATCGAGAACTCTATCAACACCAGCGATCAAGGCAACGGCTTCAAGAGGAATACCAACTTCTGTGAAAACTAGAGTTGTCATGATCAAACCGGCTCCCGGAACACCTGCTGTACCAACAGCTGCAAGAACACCCATGAGTACAATTTCAAACTGTTGAGTCATTGTAAGATCGATGCCGAAAACCTGAGCAGCGAATACTGCGGTTACGCCCATGTAAATGGAAGTACCGTTCATGTTGATGGTGTTTCCAAGAGGAATTACGAAAGAGGCAATTGCTTTCGAAGAACCTAATTGTCTTGTACTTTCAAGGTTGATAGCCAAAGCAGCAGCGGAAGAGCAGGTGGTAAAAGCGATTAACCATGGTTCGAAAACTCCTTTCAAGAATTTTGAAATGCTCATGCCGATCAACTTGACCAAAGGCAAGTAGGTAATAACGACAAAAATTACAGTAGCGATAAATGCGCAAAGGATTAATTTTCCGAGAGGCAACAAAACTGCCAATCCGTGTTTAGTAACTGTGTAAGAGATAAGGCCGAATACACCGATAGGAGCATAAAGCATTACATAGTTGGTCATGCGGATCATGACATCACCGACTTTTTGGAAAAAGTCTGTCAACATCTTAGCTGGTTCGCCCATAACGGAAATACAGAAACCAAAAAAGATGGAGAAGAAAATTACCTGAAGCATATTGCCTTTACCAAAGGCATCTATTGGATTGATTGGAACAATTTCCATCAAGACTTTAGAAAGTGGAGGTGGGGTTGCAGATTTTGCCTTGAGTCCTTCAACGGAAATTGAAAGGCCAAGTCCCGGATCCATAAAGTTTGCAACAATCAAACCAATGGTAACAGCTACTGCTGTTGTAATAGCAAAGATTAAAATTGTTTTTACAGCAATTGATCCGATCTTACTTGCATCACCAAGTCCTGCAGCGCCGGCGATCAAAGTGGCAATAACAAGAGGAACTACTACCATTCGAATCAATCGAATGAAAAGCTGACCGAGGGGTTGAAGCCAAGTTGTTGCAAATTCTGTAGAAACAATGGTACCCACGATGACACCGAGTACCAGACCGTACATCATTTGCATTGGCAAACCTAGCCAAAATGATTTTTTAGCCATAATTTTCTCCAATAGGGTTTATCAGGAATAATTGTAATTTTCTTTACAACTAGTAACTATGATAAATCTATTTCAGTGTGATTACCTATTTTTGGTGAGAGAAATGCAAAAGGGTCCTTATTAATTTGAATTAAGTACAAAGTCAGTTGTATAAAAACTACTATTAGATAATAAAATTTCGCTTTATGAAAAAATCTTCTCTATTTGGAAAATAAAGTGATTTTTGAATAAGCCTTTTAATAATAAAAATAAGAGACAAAAGTGCTTAGAAAGTCATGAAATTTAGAATAAATATTTTCATAAATCAATTGGCTATCAGAAGATGTTTTAATTTTTATAAGAAATTAGACAAAAAATAAAGCGAAAGTTTTTGAAGGGTTTTATAAAGGATTGAATTAACGCATACAAATCCCATATTTTTATTGGTGAGAAATCAACTGTCAGAATATGGACAGAACAGAAAAAATTAAACTCTATATTGAAAGAATTTCAGAAGACTGACAAAGACAAGAAAGTTCATCAGTTTTTATGGAGGTTAGAAAAAATTTAACTAGTGAGCTAACCAGCCCGATAGAAAGCAAAAATTTTTAATATTTTGAGATTTTTTTTAAAAGATAAAAGATATTTTTTCACATATTTAAAGTTTATTTTTAAATTTTTTAGATTTCATAAAGAGAAGAAAAAGATAAAAATTGAACCATTTTTAGGCCTAAACTCAACTCAACATAATAGTAGTTATGTTGAGTTAATAGTAATTTTGAGGGAATTTTCTTCTTAGTAGCCTCATAGTTGTTTCTTTTAATTTTCTTCTCATAAATTTATAAGCTGTTTTGAATTATTTTTATTTCTCTTATAAGTCCTTTCTCTTTATTTATGAGGATTGTTTTAACAATATTTATTTTATGTTTCTTCTCTGTTATTTATTATTTAATCGTTAATAAAGATTATTTTTAATAGTCAGATTATTCTTAAATTTTATTTAAAAATTTTGTTGAAATATTAAGCAATGACTCCATCTGATGTAATGGAGATTATTAGTCATGGATTAGGTGAGCTTATATTTAAGCCGTTTTAGTTGTTCTAGTCATTTTGAATAATTTTTAAAAAGATTTTAATTAAATCTAACTATCCATAAATGTTTTGTTATTTACTCTAATTGATGTCATGGTAATGAATCAAGTTAAAGTTTCATTAGGTATTTACTATTGGTTGAGTTGTTTTTGTTCTATCGAAAATAAAGTATTTCAAAAACAACAAGTTATGATATTAATCTAAAGGAAAGGTGTAGAATTGTGGATATAATTAATAATTCTTTAAAAAACATTAAGATATATAATTCTAATAGAATTGGTCTATGAAAATTACTGGTCTGTCCCCTATCCTTTTCCTCTTTGTTTATTAAAAATATTTATCCTAAATTAAGTATTTTATGGAGGCAAATAAAACTTATAAATAACATTAATATTAAGAACAAATAGATATTAAATAGAAAACATTATTTTTATAATATTTCAAATTTTAAAAGCTAAAATTATTACTTGTTTGTTTTATACATTGCTAAATTACTTATTGTTATTATTTTAAATTTATATATTCACTATATATTGGTGTATCGTAATCACTTATCAGATTGAATCTTACTTATAAAGGTAATTTTCTATAATTAATAGAACTCAATTCCCAAAATAAAAATGTTTGGACTCGGTACTATTATTAATATTTTTGCCATTGTTTGTGGCGGCGTACTTGGTACGTTTTTCGGAAAGCATTTGTCAAAAGAAAATCAAAATGCACTGATTTCTGCATGCGGACTTTGCACTCTTTTTATAGGAATTGCAGGATGCCTTGAACAAATGCTTAAGGTTGAAGGAACTCACCTTTCCTCTTCCGGCGTCATGGTGATCATTCTGAGTTATGCTATTGGAACGTTAATTGGAACGATTTGCAAACTTGAAGAAAAAATCGAGAAATTCGGAGAGTTTCTAAAAGCTAAAGCCAACAGACAAAATGATAATAATTTCATAACCGCTTTTGTCGTTTCTTCTTTGACGGTTTGTATTGGTGCAATGGCGGTTGTTGGCGCAATTCAAGACGGAATAAATCAAGATATATCCATCTTACTGGCGAAATCAGTATTAGATTTCGTCATTATTTTGATTTTAACCGCATCACTTGGCATTGGCTGTGCCTTCTCAGCGATTCCCGTAGGAATTTTTCAAGGCTCAATTACGCTTCTTGCAGTTTTTATTGAACCGGTATTGACTTCCAAGGCGCTTGATTATCTATCAATGACCGGATCTATTTTGATTTTTTGCGTTGGAGTGAATCTAATTTTTGGTAAAAAGTTCGAAGTGGCGAATATGCTTCCCGTTCTTCTAGTAGCTGTGCTTTTTGCCTATCTTCCTTGGTTTAATTAGATCGTCTTTCTCGGCTGAGTTTTTTGGGCCAAGCTAGGATAATCATGTTGGCGACAATAGCCGTTCCGCCGATAAGTTCATAAGTATTAAAAGACGAATTCAAGAAAATAACGGATAAGAGAACTGCCGAGAACGGCTCAAAGGAGCCAAGGATTGCTGAAATGGATGGGAGAACAAATTCCGTACTTTTAAGATAACACCAGAAAGCCGCTACTGTTCCGAAAAGAACGATCTGGGCATAAGCAAGAATGGCTGGAATTGTCCACTGTGCATTGTCATTGAACGGAGAGGTAAAACACATAGCAATTAAACCTCCGATGAGCATTCCCCAGCCGACAACAAAAGAAACCCCTGCTCTTTCAATAACTTGCTTTGGCTGAACAGTACAAAAAGCGCCGAATGCTGCCGATGCTAATCCCCAAAGCGCACCCGCCCAGGACAAGTCAAAAATTTCAAAATTCCCTTTTGAAACAAGAAGAAAGACACCTACCAATGCTAATGCTAAGCAGATAATTTCTTTGAGGCTCGGTTTTCTTCCTTTCGTTAGAACGAAATAAAAAATAATGAATAGTGGACCAAAGCCAACCATGATGGCAGCAGTTCCGGCATTACTTACGGAAATCGCTTTGAAGAAAGTCCATTGAATCAAGAGGACACCAATCCCGTATACAACTACATCTCTTAAGTTTCTAAAATCTTTAAAAGGAGCAAAAATATTGCTTTTGGTGGAAATTGCATAAAGCAATAAAAGGCAAACACCGGAGCCGAAAAGTCTGAGTGTTGTTAAGTCTGACGAAACAAAACCACAAGAATTGAATAAGTATTGAGCGCAGACGGCCATAGAGCCCCAGCACCAGCCGGCAAAAGAAGCCAGAAGAACGCCTTTTAAAGAATTAGACATAATTGTTTTTATTAATCTTGTATTAGTCTGAAAAAACAAATAATTACTGGAATTGGATGGTTATTGATTTAATTCCTTACGCCATCCGAACGGAAGATAGATTCCTGGGAGATTCTCGGAGGGAATCTGTAGCCTTTTATACCAATAAATCCAGTGGTCTCGCCCGGGACGTGTATACCAATCTCGAATCATTTCTATGATATCTTGCACAATTCTTTCGTTTTTATTTTCTTTTCGGCAAGCAATAGAAATTGGCCATGGAGGACGGTGCCAGCCGGTCAAAATCGGAAAAACTTCTTCTGACTCAAGCTCTTCATCAACGAAGCTTGCTCCGATGTCGATAGCAATGCCCTCTGCTTGGATCAGCATTCTTTTACAGACAGAGGCATCCCCAAGAAATACCTGAGAGTAAGAACTTAAGTCAATGCTGTGCTGGCCGTTTTCTAGAATTGGATAATAAGAGCCGTTGGACATCTGTCTCATGAGAATGGTGTGATTTTTCAGCTCTTCAATGTCTTTGGGGATACCAAATCTTTTCTTATATTTTTTTGACGCCATTGGAAAGGTAAATTGATATCCGCTCGGAACCCAGAACAGTTCTTCATGCTTTGGCCGGTACCCGAACCAAGCAATGTCGGCGGTTCCATTAAGTAAACCTGTCTCCCCGCAATCTGATGTAAATTGGAGCTGAAGGTTCGGATACTTTGTCCTGCAAATATGAGTCAAGGAATTAATGAACTTGGTGCCGTCTGAATTAACCGGAAAACTGACGGTTAAAGAGTATTCCAAATTCTTTCTAACGGCGGTCCCCTTAATAAATTCATGACTGCTGATAAATTTCCAATTGCACAGAAGTCGCTGAACATAGGGCATGAGCTTCTTTACTTCCCATGTTAAGAGAGCCGGTTTTTTCGAGCGATCTAGGATGGTATAGCCAAGTTCCTCTTCTAACTGATTTATTAGTTTTGAGGCCCTCGACAAAGGAATGTCTAAAGATTTTGAGGCATCAGTTAAGTTACCGGTTTTATTGATTTCCGATAACAGTTGCCAAACTTTTAAGTTCTCTTTTACATTCACTTCTGCCCCCAACGTTTAGCGCAATTATAAAAAAACGGACCCCGAAGGATCCGTTTAGCAATTAACTCAAAGAGTTCTAGACTTCAAAAGTACCTTTGACGATAACCTTAGAGTCTTTCATGACTTGTCTGCCTTTCATGAACAGATGAACCGGTTGGTGTTCAGCGTTCATAACAAGCAAGTCTGCATCTTTACCTGCTTCCAAAGTACCTTTGTTTTCTAAGCAAAGGGCTGTAGCAATTGTTCTTGTGAGAGGCAAGAGGGCCTTTTCAAGACCAATCTTCTTAGCTAACTTCTGGAGGATAAGCAAGTTGTCAGATACCTTGCAAACTGCCAAGCCAACCATTTCACCCTTTTCATCAAATCTTGGCATGGAGCCATGACCGTCAGAAGAGAAAGTGATTCGATCGATTGGAGCGCCGTTTTCGAGAGCCATTACAAAGGCGTCAGAGGCATCACCCATGTAATTTCCGCCGCTGGTTGTGATATCAATGTATCCGCCGGCTTTGGTAAATTCAATAGCTTGTTCGAAAACAACCTTATGGCGACCTACGTGTGTCGGACGAATATGCTTGATAGGCATTCCCATCTTTACGCATTCCATAAATGCAGGGAATGCGATTGGCAGATCACCTAAATGTACATGCAAGTAAGAATCGTGACCGCAAATCATGCCGCCTACTCGGCAATCAGAAAGAACACGAAGAACTTCTTGAGTTGTTGGGAATGAGCAACGATGGTCTCCCATTGCAATCTTCACACCCAAGCATTCCGGAATTGTCAGAAGATCCTTACGAACATCACCGGTAACGGTTGTCGGAGGATAGCGATAGTTTGAGGTCCACATCCAGCCAGAAGCACCTTCCTTAGTTAAAGCTCTTACTTTTGCCATAAGGGCTTCGATAGGACGAGTTTCGCTGTCGGTACCAGAAACACCGACAAAGGATGTAATACCTGCTTCAACTAATTCAGAAAAATTGAGTTCAGGGGCGCGAGTGACTGTACCGCCTTCCCCGCCGCCTCCGGTGACGTGGATGTGCTGGTCAATCAAACCTGGGGTAACAATCGCACCTTCTAAATCAACTTCTTCAAGTCCCGGTACTTTAGCGTCAATGTGATCATCGATAGCGATAATCTTTTGTCCTACTACCAGGATGTCTTTACGACCTAAGTGTTCTGGTGCGTAAACTTCTGCGTTTCTAAACAAATATCCGGTTGGCATTCAAGACTCCTAATTATGAACCGAGAACGAAAATGTTCATGATCCAAAGAGAGCAAATGGCGATGATCGGAGGAACAGCCATGATCTTGAGCATGTCAGCACCCTTGATGCCGATAACACCAAGGCAGCGGCCCATGTACTGAACCTGAGAACCCATCAAATAGATAGCTGGGATGCAGATTGCGAGTTCCTGACCGTTGATAGCGCCCTTGTCGAACAAAGCAACAGCTACGCCAACGCCACCGCCCATGGACATCCATCCGCCGAGCAAAATAGTTGCGGCTTCACCGGGAAGACCGAAGATACCCATGATTGGTCCGAGGCCTGTACCGATTAAAGCGAGGAGACCGGACACGTCCAAGATACGAATGATAACGAAAGCCATCAAAACGTTCGGAATTGTGGAGTGTGTGGCAATGTTCCAGCCTTGAATAGCACCGTTAACGAAAACGTCGGTGACCATTGGTTTAGAGTTTGGACTACTAGACATTATCTCTCTCCTTCTTATTTCTTAGAACGTAATTGGATTAAACGCATGAGGTTGGCACCACATACCTTACCAACGAGAAGAACGCCTAAGCAAACGCCCAAGCTTACTGGTACTGCAGGTTTGCCATCAGCGGCTACTAATGTGAAAAGAACCGCACCGGATGAGAAGAAGTTTGTAATACAAGCATCAGCAGTCATCTGGAAAGCAGCAAAGTTATTGATTTCTCTATCTGTAAGAACGTTGTCGTCCTTTAACTGACGTGTCAAAGCAGCGCCGCCGTCAGTAGATTGGAGAGAAGCAATAAGAGCCAAGCCGGCGGCTCCCGGAACACCAATCAACGGTCTGAGGATCGGAGTAAGTAATTGACGGCAAGCCTTCAAAGCACCAAAGTGATCGAAAATGGTGATCATGGCCAGGGCGAACATAACTGTTGGGACCAATGTTAAAGCGAACATAAAGCCGTCAATAGCACCGGAACCGCCTTTACCACGGAAGTTAGCCATGGCAGTGTGAATACCGTCAGCGTTCTGAGAAACACCGGATACCAACTTACCAAAGCCGCCGTTCAATGTAGTGAAGTCGAAGATACCCCACCAGTGAGTAGATGCGCAAACACCTGAGAAGAAGACAATAGCGATTGCAAGAGAGATGTAATTACCGATGGTAACCTTCTCACTTCTCCAGCCGTCCATTTCAGGTTTTGGAGTATTAGCAGTTGAAGCCATATCAATTCCTGTTAAAAGTAGAGATGAAAAATAGAAGGACTTATTTATATGTGTAATGGAAGAGCCGCAGAATGCGATCTATAAGCCCCCCTTACCGATAGCAAAAAATGCTAACAAGTGAATTATGTAAGCTTTAGTCCTTATTATCTATTCAGGTTTTATCTAATAGCATGAGAATTAAAAATTTAAATGTTGAAAGATATATACATATCATTCAAAATAAAAATTATCTTTGTAAAATAAATAGATAGAAAATATTTTATTTTTTTTTAGAGTATTTTATATATACATAGTATTAAGCAAATACCCTATAAAAAATTAAGAAACTTTCTATTTGAAGAAGTCTTGATAAGGGTTGTTTCTTGAGATTTTTCAGATAGCAAAAGTAGTTTTTATCGCACACACAGAAAAAATCTATGTACTTTTTCTTCCTTTGTCATGAAAAAACTATTTTGATTGCTTCTTAATATTTGAACGGAAACCAGAGTGGTGATTTGCCAGATTGAAAGCTCTGCACTATTATCTTTGTTCTCACTAATCCTGATTATTAAATAGGAGACTAAAAAATGGGCAGACCTTCTGCAGATTATTTCAAAGTTGAAGTTCCTGAAGAACAAAAAAACAGAGCGCTTAAGCCGGGTGACGTTTCTTTAAGAACAATTGAAAGAGTTAACGGAGTATTCCAAGTTACATTCGCCTGGTGCGATATGGTTGGAGTCGTTCATGAAAAAGCTTTCAACCGCGGCGACATCTTCACTAACTTTGATTCTGTACTGAAGACATTCACAGAAACCGGTCTTCCGTTTAACTTGAATGCTAAGAAAGAATTTCACGAAAAGCTTTGCCAATTAGCTACTTTCCTAGTAAAGACAGAAGCTCCCGCTGCTCAGGAAAAGAAATCTGAAGCTCCTGCAGCTGAACAAAAATAATTTCTGCTCAGATTAACGGAATTTTCTTCAAAAAGGCCAATCACTTTTCATCGTGCTTGGCCTTTTCTGCTGTTCTTCCCGATTATAATTTTCGAATGCATGAAGTTTTGTCAAAAAGTTACCGGCAGAAAGTATTACACACCGCAAGGTTAGTTATTCTCTCCTTGCTCTTTTTGTTTCAGGCCGGTTGTTCTATTTTTAATTCTTCCACCATTTCCGGTTATGCACCGGTAGAGTACGACGGTACTCCCGGCTCAAATGTACTCGAGACAGCAATGTCGCAAATCGGAAAAAAATATTCTTACGGCAAAGCTTCTCCTTCTCAAGGATTTGACTGTTCGGGCCTTATTTACTGGGCTTATCAGTCTCACGGCATCACTGTCCCAAGACGTACCCAAGATCAATCAAAAGCGGGGATAAAAATAAAAAGAGCCGATGCAAAATTGGGAGATATAGTTGTATTTAAAATTGGAAGACGCCTCCATACCGGTCTCGTTGCTGATAAAGGCCGTTTTTTGCATGCGCCCTCTTCCGGCTCTCATGTTCGTTTGGAGTCAATGAACGGAGTCTACTGGAAACCTCGGGTGGTTGGTTTCCGTCGCATTATTTATTAAAAATATAGTAACTTTTAGCTTTTTTGCTTAATTGGTTTGATATTTTTGAACTACTTAGCTGATACCTAACTCAAGGAAAAAATATGAGAAGTGACAAAATCAAAAAAGGACCTGAGGCAGCTCCTCATCGTTCTTTGTTATACGCATTGGGATTAACAGACGAAGAACTTAAAAAGCCATTAATTGGAATCGTAAGTTCCAAAAACGACATTGTTCCGGGACATATGAATCTGGACAAAATCGTAGATGCCGTTAAACAAGGCGTTGCTCTGGCCGGAGGTGTTCCAATCGTATTTCCTGCAATCGCTGTCTGTGACGGCATTGCCATGGGCCACGAAGGTATGAAGTATTCTTTGGTCAGCCGTGAACTTATCGCTGACAGCACTGAAGCTATGACAATTGCTCACGCCTTAGACGCCCTTGTGATGGTTCCTAATTGCGATAAGAACGTTCCCGGACTTTTAATGGCTGCTGCCAGACTTAATATTCCTACAATTTTCGTCTCAGGAGGCGCAATGAGCGCCGGGACTATCGGTAAGAAGAAATTGTCTTTGGTTTCTGCCTTTGAAGGTGTCGCCGCATTCAAAACAGACAAAATTGATGCAGAAAAGCTTAAAGAAATTGAACATAAGGCTTGTCCGACATGCGGATCTTGTTCCGGCATGTTTACAGCTAACTCCATGAACTGTTTGACAGAAGTTCTCGGAATGGCACTTCCCGGCAACGGAACAATCCCTGCAGTTATGAGTGCTCGTATTCGTTTGGCTAAACAAACCGGTATGAAGATCATGGAGTTGCTAGAGAAGAATATCCTTCCCCGCGACATCATGAAAGAAGATGCTTTCATGAATGCTATGACAATGGATATGGCTCTTGGTTGTTCCACCAACTCCATGCTTCATTTGCCGGCCATCGCTCATGAATGCGGCATTAAATTGGATATGCATTTGGCCAATGAGATTTCCGAAAGAACTCCGAACCTTTGTCACCTCTCTCCTGTCGGCTCACACTTTATTGAAGAACTCAACGAGGCTGGAGGCATTCCTGCTGTTATGAAGGAAATTGCCAAGAAAGGTCTTCTGAAGACAGATTTAATGACCGTGACAGGCAAGACTATTGAAGAGAATTTGGCAGATGCCGAGATTAAAGATCCTGAAATTATTCGTTCTATCGACAATCCATACAGTGAAACGGGTGGAATTGCTGCCTTGTTCGGCAACTTAGCCCCGGACGGCTGTGTCGTAAAAAGAGCTGCAGTGGCTCCTGAAATGCTGGTTCATAAAGGTCCGGCCAGAGTATTCGACTCCGAAGAAGAAGCCATTAAAGCCATTTGGGATCAAAAGATTAAAGCCGGAGACGTTGTTGTCATCCGCTACGAAGGTCCTAAAGGAGGCCCCGGTATGCGTGAAATGCTTTCTCCGACATCAGCCATTATCGGCAGCGGCTTAGGCTCTTCCGTAGCCCTTATTACCGACGGAAGATTTTCTGGTGCTACTCGCGGCGCGGCGATTGGACATGTCTCTCCTGAAGCTGCCATTGGCGGTCCGATTGGATTGTTGGAAGAAGGAGACATCATTTTCATCAATATCCCGGAACACAAAATTGAAGTTGAACTCTCAGACGAAGAGTTGGAAAAGAGAAAAGCCAAATGGAAGCCAAGACAGCCTAAGATTACAACCGGCTATTTGGCAAGATATTCCAAACTTGTCAGTTCCGGAACTTCAGGCGCTGTTCTTTCATAAAATCTAAAATAACTAAGGGAGGCTTCGGCCTCCTTTCTAATCCCCTGGAGATAATCTTGAGTACCTTTTCTTGTAATGAAGACCTTTGTTCCGGATGCGGAACATGCGTTTTTGTCTGCCCAAAACATTTATTGACCTTGGAAGATAGGCACCCGGTAATGTCAGAAGAGAATGCTGACAAATGCACGGAGTGCGGTCAATGTGTTGCCTTTTGTCCTGAGGGTGCTGCTGAACAAGAGATTTCAGAAGGCAAAACTTTAGGACCTAGTCTGGCTTACGACATTAAAAATAAAGCCATTATTGACGGAGCTCTTAAAAGCCGCCGCTCCTATCGGACATTTGCCAAAAGGCCTGTCTCCCCGGCTTTGATAGAAGAAATTCTTGAAGTTGCTAACTTGGCTCCATCCGGTAGAAATGCCAGATTTTTAAGATGGATTGTCCTTCCCACCCCAGCAAAAATTAGAGAATTTAATCAAACAGCTTTGAATTGGCTTGTTAATGAAGCATCCGAAGATTCTGCATTCACTAAACGCTATAGCCCTGAATCCATGATTGAGCTTCTGAAAAATGGCAAAGACCCTTTCTTCTGTGGGGCTCCAGCTGCAATATTTTTAGTTGGAGATAAGAATCAGCGTTGGGGAGAAATTGATTGCGCCATTGCTGCCACGTACTTTAATTTAGCTGCCGAGGCCAGAAATATTGGCTGCTGTTTTGCCGGCAGAGGAACTAATATTGCTCAGGCTTCTCCTGCCCTTCGTCAACTTCTTGAGGTTCAGGATAACGAAAGTGTTTACATCGGTCTGTTCTTTGGTCACAAGACCGTTCAAGCACACCATGTTCCAGCACGCGGTCCAGTCCCTGTAACTTTCCTGTAATCGTATAAAGCGAGGACTATGACAGGTCCTTGCTTTTGTCAAAAATAATTTGCCGTTGAGAACTCAACTAACGTCTCTATTCAAAAGCAAATTTAGGACGGCTGAGAATCTTTCGTTCATCCTGTTTTATCACATTTTCGTTTCACTTTAGTGTTTTTTTCGTTCCATATTGGAACGAAAAAAACGCACTTTTGGAACGAAAAATGCCTTCAGCTATTTCAAAGAAAAGAAAATACAAAAGTAGTACCATCAAAGTATGCTTTTCTTGATTTCCGAAGAAGTCGCAGAAAAAAGACGGTATAGCCTGAAGTTCTAAAGGAAACTATCGGACTATTCCGTCTTGATATTAGAAAGAAGCTCTTGTTTGCAACATCCTAATAAGTTTCGAAGATTCTTCTTGCTTCTTCTAGCTCTGGACTTTTCTTTAAAGCTAGCTGAAGGAGAACACGTGCTTTTTGCGGATTCAAAGAACCTGCATTAATAAAGTTTTGCCATTCGGAGTTTGAATCCACCACCAAACCACTTCCTGTTCTGCTGGAACGTACTACTAAAACGCCTTTATTTGCAGCTCTTTCAAGTCCGGAGAATGCATTTTTGTGGATGCTGCCATTACCCATCCCTGCATAGACAATACCTTTTGCTCCGGCTGCCACTGCTGCATCGATAAGTGCGGAATCCTGATTAGCATGTGCGTAGATAATGTCGACTCGCGGTAAATCTCTTACGTCTTGGACAGAAAACTCTGTTTGAGTAGTATGGGGCTTAACGCTTTGTTTAAAGAAATAAGGAGTACCTCCCGTAACCGTCCCCAAAGCACCAAACAGTCTGGACTGGAAAGTGTCCACATTGGTGGTATTGGTTTTAGTTACGTCTCTAAGGCCATGAATTTCGTCATTCATGACTGCAAGAACTCCCTTTCCTTTTGCTTCAGGACAAACCGCAACTTTGACTGCTTCAATAATATTCATGGGGCCGTCCGCACTGATTGCAGTTGCCGGTCTCATTGAACCAACCAAGATAACGGGTTTATCGGAAGACAACACTAAATTCAATAGGAAGCCAGTTTCTTCCAGAGTATCGGTACCGTGAGTGATGACAACGCCTGCAATAGAGTCGTCATCTAAATATTTTTGAGAAATCTCGGCAAGTTTTTCCCAGATATCATCAGTCATGTCTTCGCTGCCGATATTGCTTACCTGCTCTGTAACAATCTCAGCAATCTCTGCTAATGCAGGAACAGAATCTACAATGTCTGCGACAGTAGCAGAACCAGGAACATATCCTGTTGTTGCAGTGGAAGAAGCAGCTTTTCCTGCAATGGTTCCGCCGGTGGCAAGAATTGCAACTTTAGGTAGTTTCGGATTCGTCACTTTCAACTCCGTGAAAAAGTTTTTAAAACGTGATACTAAAAAGGCGTTGCTAGGAAAACAACGCCTTCAAGAGAATAATTAAACTGTTATGGCTTTAAAACTTCAAGACCACCCATGTAAGGTCTTAAAACTTCCGGGACGGTAACGCTGCCGTCTGCATTCTGATAGTTTTCCAGAACAGCAACTAAAGTTCTTCCGACCGCCAATCCGGACCCGTTCAATGTATGTACATATTCCGGTTTGTTTTGTGCATTCTTAAAACGAGTCTGCATTCTGCGGGCTTGGAAAGCTTCGCAGTTAGAAACAGAGCTGATTTCGCGATAAGTGTTCTGGGCAGGAATCCATACTTCCAAGTCGTATGTCTTAGCAGAGCCGAAACCCATGTCACCTGTGCAGAGTGTAATAACACGATACGGTAAACCGAGTTTCTGAAGAATCTTTTCAGCGCATACAACCATTTCTTCAAGATGCTGGTAGCTGTCTTCCGGTTTAGTAATGCGGACCATTTCGACTTTTTCGAACTGGTGCTGGCGAATCATACCGCGCGTGTCTTTGCCATAAGAACCGGCTTCGGAACGGAAGCAAGGAGTCTGAGCGGTAATCTTAATTGGTAAGTCAGACTCTTTGAGCATCAGGCCTCTGACGGAGTTAGTTAAAGTAACTTCAGAAGTCGGAATCAAATAGAAAATCTCACCCTCGCCTTCTTGACCGCCCTTCTTGGCGGCAAACAAGTCTTCTTCAAACTTAGGAAGCTGACCGGTACCGATTAAGGTTTCTTGGTTAGCGATATAAGGTGTATAGCATTCTGTGTAGCCGTGTTCTGTTGTGTGAGTGTCCAGCATGAACTGAGCAAGGGCGCGGTGGAGACGTGCAACTGGTCCCTTCATGAAAGCAAAGCGTGTGCCGGCGAGTTTTGTACCGGTTTCAAAATCCAAACCTAAAGGAGCACCGACATCAACGTGGTCTTTGATTTCAAAATCAAAATTACGCGGTGTACCCCAGCGGCGTACTTCAACGTTTTCAGTTTCGTCTTTGCCGACCGGAACAGATTCGTGCGGAAGATTTGGAATAGTCAACAGAAGATCTGTCAAAGCTTTCTTAAGCTCTTCGGTTCTCTTTTCTAAGTCGCTTAATTTGGAAGCAATTTCACTTCCTTTCTGCATCAGCTCAGTGGCGTCTTGACCGGACTTTTTAGCTGCGCCGATCTGTTTGGCTACAGCGTTTCTTTGAGCCTGAAGCTGTTCGGTTTCAGATTGAACAGCCTTTCTTTCGGACTCAAGAGCGTTGTATTTTTCTACTGGAAATTGAAACTTTCTCGTTGCCAATCTGGCGACAACTTCATCTAAGTTTTTGCGAAGGAGGTTCTGGTCAAGCATTTTTATTAATGTCTCACAATTTTTTTAAACATAAGTAATGATTGTACGCCATAAGATAGTAATACTTAAGGCTGCAACTCTCTAGGTTCGGTTATTTTGGATTGACGTGTTCAGGCTCGTTGTATTTATTTCCGCTTCTTAATCCTTCCGGAGCCGATTGCGCGGTTCTTGCTTCTTGATTAAGCCGTTGGAGTTCTTTCAGTCTTTCTCCAATTTTGATTTCTAAGCCTCTGGGAACAGGATGGTAAAAGCGAAGTTCTTCCAAATCATCCGGAAAATATTTTTCGCCTGCTGCAAACGCGCCCTCTTCGTCGTGGGCGTATCTATAATGAGTTCCGTAGCCTAAATCTCCCATTAGTTTAGTCGGCGCATTTCTCAGCTTTAAGGGGACAGCTCTTGTGGAGTCTTTTTTAACAAAAGCCTTCATTTGGTTATATGCTTTGTAGACAGCATTAGATTTCGGAGCCATCGCTAAATAAATCACGGCGTTTGCCAAAGCCAACTCACCCTCAGGAGAGCCAAGACGCTCGTAGATCCGAACCGCTTCACTAGCTAAGGTTATGGCTCGGGGGTCGGCGAGACTGATATCTTCAATAGACATTCGTACCAATCTTCTGCCGAGATAAAGCGGGTCAACACCACCGTCAAGCATTCTGCACATCCAGTAAAGAGCAGCATCCGGATCAGAGCCTCTGACGGATTTATGGAGAGCCGAAATCTGGTCGTAAAAATTCTCTCCCCCTTTGTCGAACCGGCGAATAGTTGAAGGAAGTGTCTTTCTAACGAAATCTTCAGTGATGACATGAATGCCATTATCACGGGCAACGGTCGTAATAACATCAACGGCATTTAGGAAGCGTCTCGCATCACCGTCCGCGAGATTAAATAGGATGTCTTTGGATTTTTCTTCAAAGGAAATATCAGGAAATTCTTGTTTGTTTGCCCTCTCTAACAGTTCATTCAAATCTGCTTTAGAAAGAGATTCAAGAACATAGACATTTGAGCGTGAAAGCAATGCTGAGATAACTTCAAAGCTCGGATTTTCAGTGGTGGCGCCGATAAAAGTAAAAAGACCGCTTTCCACATGAGGAAGAAAGGCGTCCTGCTGGCTCTTAGAGAATCTATGTACTTCATCGACAAAAACCACGGTAGATTTGCCGGTAGCTTCTCTGTATTTTGTAGCCTTTTCAACAGCGTCTCTAATATCTTTTACTCCTCCGAGCACTGCGGAGATAGAGATAAACGGTAAATGAAAAGCATCGGCCATTAATCTGGCAAGCGTGGTTTTGCCAACTCCCGGAGGCCCCCAAAGAATCATCGAGTGAGGATGGCCGCTTTCAAAAGCACTTCTCAGAGCTTTGCCTTCTCCGAGAATTTGTTTTTGACCGACTACCTCATTAATTGTTTTAGGCCGCATGCGTTCAGCCAAAGGAGAGGCTTTATCTTCTACATTGTTTTTCTTTGTTTTTGTCGGTTCGGAAGAAGTTCCTGCACTTTCAAACTCGAATAAATTGTCTTGCATTTCGCTGATTCTTTAGAGATTTTTTTACTTTGGAAACATTAGCAATTAGGAAAGAAATTTTCAATGTCCTGCGGATTGGAATGAGAGGTTTGTAACCGACAATTATTTTTCCTTCTCTCCTTTACATTAACTCGTACTTTTAATAGATCGAAAAACACATTGAAGCGTCTCGCCTATATGATGAAAACGTGAAGAGAGATGCTTCTCCATCAAATTCCTCTTATCAGATAAAACTTTAGGCTCAAGCTTGCCGCCTGAGCCATTTTTTTGCTGTGTTGTGGTAATAATTACCAAGCTCCCATCCAGGTAATCAGCAACGCGTTAATTAAGTCAATTAGGAAAGCTCCAACAATACTGACAATCAACCAGGCTCTCGGACTGGTCCCATATTTTTCGGCAATAGCTTGCATGTTTGCCAAACCGTTAGCAGTAGCCCCCATTGAGAAGCCGATACCTCCGACGCAGAGCATCGTTGCGTCGTAGTTTCTTCCGAAGACCAAGAATACGCAGATCCAGAGGAACAGGACGGTAAGGATGGTTTGGCAGGCCAAAATAACAACTAAAGGTCCGGCCAAATTGATTAGTTCGTTAAGCTTTAGGCTGTTGATGGCCATCGTAACGAACAAGACCAAGCTAATATCGGCGATAGCGTTCAAGCCTTTGCCGTCCACTCTGTATTTGCCGGAGAAATCGCCGACGTTTCGGACAATAGCAGCAACCATCATGGATCCGATGTAGGCGGGAAGCGTGATAAAGTGATCAAGGAATGATGAAACGGCGACTCCCGCAGCCATACTCAGAGTAACGATGCTGGTAGCTTTCATTAACTGAGCGGTCATTGTCGGCTGATGGTCAGAGTCGATTACGTCGGTGTCGAACTCCTCAGGAATCTTTACGTCTTCATTGGAGACGTTTTCGATAGGAGTTTTGACTTTGTATTTCCTGATAAGAAAACTTCCTAAGGGCGCTCCGATGATCAAAGAAGCGACCATACCGAAGGTGGCTGCCGTAATGGCGACAGCTGTTCCTCCTACAATCCCATAGGTTTGTTCGAAGTAAGGCCCGAAAGCGGCGGCCGTTCCTAATCCTCCCATCATAGAGACAGATCCCGCCAGAATGCCGTAATGCATATCTAGTCCCAGCCATTCAGCGACTCCCATTCCCAAGAGGTTTTGCAGAACGGTAAGAACTGTTACGGCTATAAGAAATCCAACCAACAGCCCACCTCCCTGCTTGACCACTTTCAGCCCTGCTGAAAGCCCAATGGTGGTAAAGAAAGCAAGCATTAAAAGAGTTTGGAGGGAAGAATCAAAGTTAACCGTTAATATTCCGTTGGCTTTTAACCCGGATAACAAGAAGGCGAAAGTCATACCTCCAATCACCGGACTTGGGACTGCAAATCTTTCGAATAAATAAACTCTTTTTCTAACCCACACACCAAAATAATAAGTACAGATAGCCAGTGCAACGGCCTGCACAGAAGAGACGTCAATAGTAAAAAGAGTTTCACCTGCCATTAAAAATCTTCCTTCCTAAGAAATGATTGAGAATAAAAACTAATTTTGTTATAAAAAAACTTCTAGAAACAAATATCTACAAGAAAGTTCCCCAAATAGGCACAGAGGGGGCGACCCGAAAGAATAACATCCCTTCCCGCATTTTTCCTTTTTTATAATGAATAAATGCATTGCAAGAAAATCTTAAATACAGCACTAGCCGTCGGATTGCTGGTTCTTACCGGCTGTGCGAGCAAACATCCTTTAGAAACTCCGCTAGGGCAAAGCTCTTTTCAGGAGTACTTAGCTGAAACTCGAGCTTGGATAGCCGAGAACCGTCATTTCGTTATGGACGACCATGAGAAAGAGCTAACCTACCATACGCCTTTTGAAATCCGGCCTGCCGGAAAGACGGACAAAGGAATTCTGCTTATTCATGGGTTGGGAGATTCTCCATGGACATATCGAGACCTCGCTCCTAAGCTAGCCGAACAAGGAATGCTTGTAAGAACGGTGCTGCTCCCCGGACATGGAACAAAACCGGCAGATATGATTGGTGTCACCAGCGAGGACTGGAATAAAGCCGTTCAAGAGCAAATAGACCTTCTAAAGAAAGAAGTTCCGAACGTTTGGCTCGGAGGATTTTCAACCGGAGGCAACCTCGCCTTCTCTCATGCAGCCGAAGATCCGGACATTCGAGGTCTGATTTTGTTTTCGCCGGCTATCGAAATCCGGACTAAGTTAGTCGAACTTGTTCCTTTCGCTGATCTCTTTATAGACTGGTTAAGAAAACCGGATAAAAAGACGGAAGGCGTCTTGCCTTTCAAATATGGGACAATTCCTTTGGATGGCTTGAACGCATTCAAAGATACAATGGATGTTGCGGATAAGGCCTTAAAGAAGAAGCCATACGATAAACCTGTGTTGGTAATGATGAGCGCAAATGACTCTATCGTTGACACTCAATCTCTCTTGAAGGTTTTTGATAAACAGCTGACCAATCCCAATTCAAAAATTATTTGGTATGGAGAGTTGCCGAAAAGCAAAATTCCTCTGAGTTCGAGAATTGTTGCTAAGAAGACCTTTCTTCCTAGCGAAAGAATCGAAACATTCTCTCATATGGCTCTGACTTATTCTCCGGAAAATGAGTGGTACGGCAGAAACGGCAAGTACCGCTATTGTGTGAACCGTTCTACCAAAGGCTACTATGAGAAATGCATGGCTGCTCCCGAAGTCTGGTACGGTGCATACGGAACCGTAGACGGAGATCGAATGTTTGCTCGGTTAACTTATAACCCATATTTTTTCAGGCAGTTAGATGACATTGAAAAAGTTATTGCGGCTGGAACCACTGAACTTCGGCCAAATACCATCCTTGAGAAAGTAACTCCAATTAAGGCTTCCCACTGAAGCAGATACTGAAGAAGGCCAAAGAATTATGAAAACCATGTTTAAATTTAAATCTGTTTTGCTCTTAACAGCAGCTGCCGTCTTGGCAGCCGGACTCTCCGGCTGTTCCGATGAAAATGTCGGCAGCGTATCCTTAGGTATTTTGACCTTGAAGGATATCAAGATCAGTGCGTTCCAAGACAGAGACGTCCCAGGGGTCACTTGTCATGTGGCAAGTATTGACTCGCCTTTGACCCTCAGTGACCCGTCCGATGCTTCCGTTTCCTGTGTACAAACAGGCGAGATCACGCCGGAGATGATTGAAAACGTCAAAAGAAACAAGACCGGTGAAGTGGTCTTTAAACAGTCCAAAAGCGTATTTCTTAAGACCTTAAAGATTAAAAGAATCTTTGATGAAAAGAACCAAACATTGATGTATATCGCCTATACCACGAAAGAATTTAACGGCAGCTTTAAGAATAGTTTGTCTACGATATCTCTCTGGAGGACAAAAGCTTACAATCCGGCAATCGCCGCTGAAAATCAGAACTAGTTTTTGAGAGACAGGTAAATCATGATTGCCTGTTACTCTCTTTGATAAAATCACCTTTTTTATAGGAGAACAAAAATGAACCAAGTTATTACTTGCGAAAATGCACCGGCTGCAGTCGGTACATATTCAGTAGCTTTTAAGGCAGGCAACACTCTTTACTGCTCCGGACAGCTCGGAATTGATCCTTCTACAGGTGAATTACCGAATTCTGTTGAAGCTCAAGTTCGCCAGGCTTTCAGAAATGTTTTCGCAATCGTTGAATCTGCCGGCGGAAAGCCTTCAGACATCGTAAGACAGACTGTATATTTGACAGATCTTGCCAACTTTGCCGTTGTTAACAAAGTCATGGCCGAAGTTTTCAAAGCCCCTTATCCGGCAAGAAGCTGCGTACAAATTTCTGCATTGCCTAAAGGCGGATTAGTAGAAGTTGAAGCAACCGCAGTGATTGGTTAAGTCTTTACCAAGGAGTGGACCGCGGAAGAAGGCGGTTCACCATGTCACGAACGGCAGGCTCAGAATCGGCCATTTTATCCTGCAGAGTCACCTGATTTACAGGCTTTTTCATGGCAACGATCTGAGTCTTTTCATTTTTCTTCAAAAAGAAAAGACGAGCGTCTTTTAGATAGGGAAAAGGTTTTTGGGCGACTCGGGCTTCGTACATAATGGTCGCGGGACAAACAAGTTCATCCTTAGAGGGTTTTTTGACAATTTTGACAGTTAGACCTTTGTCTTCCAAAGCTTTCTTCAAGAAGAGAAAGAAAGAAGGCGGCGCACTGTTATTGTCAACCAAACAAACAGTGTCAAATCCAAAAGAATTTCTAAGATAGTAGCCGTTAAACTCACTCGCACATCCCCCTAATAGGAACAGTGCGGAAGCAGAGAATATAACTGTTAAGTATTTAGACATAAACTTTGGATAAAAACAGTACGAAGGATTATTCTAACAATCTAGCACTTTTTGAACACATTTATTTTATAAATATGGCAGGTAAAAATACTAAATATCCCGTAATAGCTTTATGGAATCCTATTTGGACCATTGTTTGGTCTCTTCTTTTTTCACCGGTATTCGGTGCATTCCTTCAAAGGACAAATTGGGCAGAAATGGGAGAACCGGATAAAGCAAGTCAAAGCGGAATTTGGGTTGCACTCGGGCTGATTTTTTTAGGCGGCTATCTTTTCGCGGAGCCCTTTTTGCCGGATGCTAATGATTTTTCTCAATATTACTTTTTGATTTGCTGGTTTATCTTCTATTTCTTATGGGTAGTCTTTGACGGACGCTTCCAAGTTAAAGCCGTTGCTGATCGTTACGGTACCGATTACCATCACAAGCTTTGGGGCAAACCTCTGATGCTCGGCGCAGGCGGCCTTCTTCTATGGACAGCCGTTTCATTAACCTACATCATGGGTTTAGTCATGATGGGCTTTATCAAAATAGATTAATGCAGTCAGAATCTTTTTTCTCAGCTGCGCACGATGTGTTCAGCGAGACCAATGAACTTCTGTCGGGAGATCTTCTCCTGGCCGATAATTCGTTGGAAGAAACGGCTAATGAAAATCTATCCGTTCGATATCGTAAGTTGGCTCTTCTCTTTGCCTTCGGAGGCTCTTTAGGAAAGAATCCGGAACGTGCAGTTTCTCTTTTTAAAAAGTCAGCGAATTTAGGTGATACAGAGTCGCCCTTTTATTTAGCGATGGCTCTAAGAGAAGGTTTCGGAGTACCTCAGAATCTTCAAGAATCTTTTGCCTGGCTGCGAATCTCATCAGCAAAGAATTTTCCTCCAGCGCTTTATGAAATGGCATTTGCGCTTCAGGAAGGAATCGGTTGTCAAAAAGATCCGACCTCTGCCTCCCAATTATTTTCTAAGGCGGCCAATCTTAAATATCCGAAGGCTGTCTCAAGAATGCTTCGTTTCTCGCTTGAGAAAAAGAAGATTGATTTAAAAGAAGTTTTGTATTGGATCAACGCCGGAAAAAATTCCGTTCCCTCTTCTATGTATGCATGTGCCAAGGAGCTTTTAAGCCGACCTGAGCCTCAAACTTATCAAGCTTTATACCTATTGGAAGAAGGTGCGGCTCTAGGGGATACAGAGAGTCAAGCGGCTTTGGCCGCTTTCTGGTATGAAGGATTGTATTGTTCTTCAAATATGGTCTTAGCTCTTGTTTTTGCCCATATGGCCGCATCAAGAGGCCATTATTTGGCTTCTCAATGGCTTGAGAATTGGAGGAAACAGGCTAATGATAAAGAACTAAGCGAAGCCGCAGAAATAGCATCCGGCGCGTCATCTCGTCAAATTATCGAGAATTTGCGCCGGAAAGGACTAAATGGTTAAGCAGAGTAGAAATTGTGAGTTGCAATGCGCTGATGGCAAGAAAGCTCACCTAACTGTTTCAACCCGTTCTTTTTAACATCCATTCTTAGATTTTGAAGGATATGGAGAGCCGACGGAGCGATATCTCCAGCCAATAAGCCGCAGTCGATATTTTCTGAAGCGGCACCGTGCAGATAGATGGAAGATAGAATGGCACTTACAAAGTCAAATTTTTGAGCGAACATAGCACCCATCATTCCACACAAAGCATCTCCCGAACCTGCTGTAGCCAGGCCAGCTGTTCCGGTCGGATTGATCCAGGTAACACCGCTCTTTTGGGCAATCACCGTTCCATTCCCTTTAAGGACAGCCACAGTACCCGTCAAAACGGAAATCTCTTGGGCTCGCATTACGCGATCAGATTGAACATCTTTGACAGTAGTCTTTAAAAGACGAGCAGCCTCTCCCGGATGGGGAGTAAGGACAGTATGCTCACTTCTCTGAGCGGTTTTACTCATCAATTCAGAATCTTGAGCGATCATGGTGAGAGCATCGGCGTCAATTATCAAAGGAATCGGAAGATCCAACGCTTCGTTGAGACGCTGACGGGCTTTCTGACTAAAGCCAAGACCAGGACCGATGACTAAGGCATCAATTTCTGAAAAGTCAATTTTTTCTCGGAACATGAGTTCCGGGCAACCGGGATCGTAGACGAGATTTTCTTCAACCAATTCGACAAGAACAGAGCCCGCTCCCATGCGAAGAGCTGCAGCGCCGGCGATAAGAGCGGCTCCTACCGTGCCCTTACCTCCTCCGATAATGCCTAAGCGGCCGAAGTCTTTTTTAGAGGAGATGAGTTTCCTAGGAGCTAAAACTGATTTGAAATCAATAGGCTCAACTAAATTGATATTGGAAAGAGGAATAGAAACACCCAAATTATCAGTGTGAACGTGTCCACAGACTTCTTGGCCGATACCGGTAAATAAACCAGGTTTGCCGGCTAAGAATGTGATGGTGACATCACTGCAGCATCCGGGCATGGAACCAATCCATTGACCTGTTTGACTATCAAGTCCGGTTGGGATATCCAATGATACGTGCACCGCTTCTCTTTCGTTGTACCACTGCACGGCATCGATATATTCGCCTTTCAACGGTTTGTTCAGGCCAATACCAAAAATGGCATCAATAACGACTTGAGATTTTGGTGCGTTATACGGATCTTCAAAAGTCTTGCCTCCAATTTCGTCCCACATCTGCTTGGCCTTATAAGCATCCGTTCCTTCTTTTGGAGACTTACCTGCCACCTGTACGCAATAGACATCGTAGCCTCTTTCAACAAGGGCTCGTGCACAAACGTAGCCGTCTCCCCCGTTATTACCGGGCCCGCATAAAACGGTAACCGTGCAGGGAGACTTGTGGAGGTGACAAACTAAATCAGCAGCTGCTGTGCCAGCCCTTTCCATTAAAGTAAAAGGACCGAGGATTCTAGCGTTTTTTTCTTCAAGCTCACGAAGTGTGGAGAGCTCAAGCAGTTGTTCAGACAAAATTATCTCCTTATCCTATAAAAGGCGCATTTTGCGCCTTTTGAGAATATGTATCAAAATTCATTAATTAATTCTTCTTCGCAAATCTTTCCGGCGAATACAGTTCAGGATTCACTGCGGGTGTTTTGCCTTCAATCACATCAGCCAAAAGTTCTCCGCATCCTGTAGAAAGAGCCCATCCGTTCAAACCGTGACAGATGTTCAAATACAAGCCTTCTAAAGAAGTTTTCCCGCAGCTTGGTAAGCTATCCGGGTGAATGAGAGTTTGTCCGGACCAATTTGTGGTATCGGTCCAAACAGCGCTCTGCGGTACAAGTTTGCAAGCAGCTTGATAAAGCTCCTCAATTGTTTTATCGGCTACATCTTTAGAGACATCGCCAAGCCAGAAGCGTCCGCAAACTCTAAGTCTGTTTCCGAGTCTGGTAATCAGAATGTCTTTGTTTTCAAACTGCAGCGAATGTGTCGGAACTGCATTGACAGGCTGAATGGCCGCAGTAATCGTCCAACCGGTAACTATCGCCATAGGAAGATCGAGGACATTTGCCAGCAATTCTTTTGCCCCGACATTGTTTGACAAGATAACGGCATCAGCAGAGATTTCTCCCTTATCTGTTTCAACGCCGGTTATTTTGCCGTCCTCACCTTTTATCAACTTAGTGACGGTGGTGTGGTACATCATGGTCAGATCCGGATCCGCAATATTCAGCATCTGAATTTGCTTAGAGTAGTAGGAACCGTTGCCGGAGAGTTCCTGCGGCATATAGAAGCTGCCTAGGAGATCTGGGACTTCAATGGAATTTTCCAGGCGTCTGGTTTCTTCTGCATCGAGCCACTCTCCCCCTTTTCTCGCCTCTTCTTCCTTGTGAGCTTCTTCCCATACGGTTTCATTGGTATAGAGGCGAAGCAAACCATAAGTTTGTTCAAAGGAAATATCCTGAAGCCTAGCTTCAAATTCAGTCAAACCAACACTGTATCGAGCTAACTCAATGAGGGACTGACTGTCTTTTTTCCATTTATCGGCACTGCGAGAATTAGCCAAGGAACGCAAAAACTTCATATGACTTAAAGACATATCCCAACCAAGGCGTCTTGTCTTAGCAAAAACGCTGGCAAGTCCTGCTTTCCCTTTAAATGGGGAACACAACATTGCAATAGATAAGGCTCCCATAAAGCCGGCCATTCCGAAGCTGCAGCCCTGGTTGGGAGAAGAAGCTGATTCAATTAGGGTAACTTTATGTCCTCTTTTCAGCAAAGAGTGGGCACAAGCAATGCCGGTTACTCCGGCTCCTACAACGATTATCTGCATTTGTTGGATATCCTAAACTTATGGTGTTATTGTAGCTTTATTCGAATAGGTCTTATACCAATTTAGGCTCTATTACGCAATGGAAATCGTGAAAAAATTTTCAATTAATGGTATTGCAATGGAATTAGATACTGATGCAACTGAATTAAAAAAAGAACTTTGGACGATTGATGAGCTTGAAGATGCTTCCGGTCTGTCTAAAAGAACTATTAAATACTATGTTCAGCTGGGATTGATTTCTCCTGCGATTGGAGAAACCCGGAGTGCCCGTTATTCTGTATCTCATCTAAATGAAATAGAGTTCATTAGGAATCTTCAAAACAAGGGTTATACCTTAAAACAGATTCAAGAAATGAAGCCTCGAGCGGAAGATGTAGTCCCAAAGAAAAGAAAAATTGCGGCCCCTCACCTCTTTTACGAGTTTTATTTAGGTCAAGGCGTCTATATCAAATTTGATAATAAAGGCGAACAGTTTGAAAGCCAGACTATGAAAGAGCTTGCCCTGAAAATGAGCGAACTTTTATATAAAGAACATCCTAAAAAAGCCGATTAATTCTACCTTCTGATTGAATATGGGTTTTGGTAGAATTTCTTTCTATAAAACATATTCTAGTTGTGGGATAAAAGTGACCGAAGAAAATACTTCCGGATGGAATAAATTAAAAAATTGGTTTAAAGCCGAAGAAGAACCGGGCCGAGACTTAATCATCAAGAATTGCCATTTTAAATCTCAAGCAGAAGTTGCCGGAGAGACACTCGTTTTGAACGGTGCCGGTCTGAGATCGATTGAAGGAGAAGAGATTTACTCCGTCGGTCTTTACCTGCCTAAAAAAACAACACGTGCTGATACTGCCAAAGCTTTGTTAGGAGCAAGAAGAGTTACCTTATATATTCTTAAGGACTTGGTTCCTGCCGACTTCATCCCTTCTCTAAGAAACGGCATTCAGATGAATACGAATGAGACCAGTCAGGAGTTTATTAAAGAAGAACAAGCTCAAATAGAAGATCTCATGTAAAGAATCGGTTCTTTTACAGCCGGGGATAAAGTCGATATTGATTGGCTCCCTAGAAAAGGAACATCGGTAAAAGTCAACGGAAAAGTTGTCAAAGATGGAATTAGAGGTAAAGCTATTTACGACGCAATCATGTTTATCTGGTTAGGCAATCATGCTCTTGAGGCTTCCCTTAAAGATTCTCTTCTTCACGTCTGAAGACGTTAATTTTTCTTTCTCCAATTAACAAGGCCTCCCTCGGGAGGCCTTTGTTCTAATCAGTTTTTAGTGCTGATTACTTAACGAACTTAGGATTGATCAAGTTCTGTGTGTTGAAGATTTCATCCCA